>NZ_JAMXEX010000014.1 GCF_025370775.1 Ancylothrix sp. D3o
TTCTCCTATATAAGCTTTATCCCCTCTGTATTTTTGATTGTTGCCCAATTCCTGCCTTCTTTCCCTCCACAATGTAAGATCACTTGTTGCGCCGGGATAACCCACAATTACATCTACTATTTCTTTTCCGTTGGGCATGACAATGACTTGATTTTTAAAGGTATGTGTTTTTTTCTTACCCGAATAATATTTTTTCTGCTCTTGATTGTCTATAGGTCTTTCAAGAGGCTGTTTCGAGCTTCATATTACTAACTCAAATTCTAGCACAATTTGTTCTACCCACTCCCAATCACTCTCGTTTTTTTTACCTGTTCTAATAAACTGGCTGGCAGTAATTCTCTCAAGATTCTTATCCAGTAATGGAAAATATCATTGGCTGTTGATTCACTAACTTCAAACTGTAATCCTAACATTTGAAATGTCGGCATTTGATGCAGGTAAATTAGAGTGAGTAAGATTTGTGACTCCACAGATAATTTAGGGCGACGACCCCCACCCCCTTTAATTAACCTAATTTTAGTTTTTTCTTTTGCCTGTCGTTTTTCTGACTCTAATAACTGAGCTGCTTTAATGATCTCTATAAGTTGTTGATATTCCATCCCTAATAGCCTTTTTGCTTGTTGGGGATTATTCTCCAGATACTCTCTTAATTGACTCATATCTAATTTACGCTAAAATTATATTTTACCATAAAGCATCCCTCCTGGTTTTTATTTCGGAGATGTCTATTATGAATCTGAGGATGAGGATAAATTACAAGAAGAATACGAGCAGCAATTGGTGGATTGTCCCCAGTGCGGCAGAACTAGTGAAAACGGAGAAGATGACTACTGCCAGCTTTGTGATGGTGAAGGTTTGGCAACAAGAAAAGATGCCAATTGGTACGCTGACATGGTTGACCTTCAAAACGAGCAACTAAACAAAGTCACCGAACATTGCCAAAAGAACGGAATTGAAACAACCGGCCCCATAATTCCCGCAAATTAACAGGACAAACCAATGCTACCCAAAACACAATAATTCATTTTTGACATGATGTTAGAGCCTCTAATACAGGCTGTAAAAGATGCTAATCAAGATGGCGCTAAATGCCTTCCCGTCTTGCAATGTCCAGAGCAATATTTACATGATTTTTGTGAATATTTGCGGCTACCGAAAAACCGTAAAATTTTCAGAGAAGCCAAATTTTTCTCATTCAAACAATTGAATCCCGCCAGGAAGAAGAGAACCATAGCCTTTTTAAAGGTTTTGTAACTTCATTGCTGTTAATTTGTTTGATTAGAAAGGATAATCCCCACATCTCCCATCATTATTTAAATGGGTTGCGGTTGGAAGTTGGGGAATGTTAAACAGATACACCCAAACAGAAATCACCTCTTTTATTGACCGATATCTGGGATTTATGGTGGAAAACTTAGACTGTAAAATAAATTGGAATGATTTTAATTAAGTGATTTCTCAGTCACGAAAACAATAAGCTATTAAATAAACCCGCCTGAATGAGTCGGCCTTGACTCTGCCGGCGAAACACCCGTCTAGGGTGTCGCGGGATGAGTCCAAATTATTCCGCAAAAATTCAAGAAAAGAACCGGCGCTTAACAATAAAGCAAGCTGTAACGGCATTCAACAATTTTGTAGGCTAGTCCTTTTCAAGAGTTTTCAAAAACCACATAAATTTCATTGGAGATGGGGATGTCGTTGTTGGTTTAGAACCCACCGGCATGAATTATGCTCGCGTTTGGATTGAGCAGTTAGGAAAGCGCTATGAAGTCAGAAGGATTAATCATAAAGACTTGAAATCTCATCGTAAAATGCTGAGGTTTGAAGATAAAAACGATGATACAGACGCTTTCTGCTGGGCTCATTATTGCAGTTTTTACGACAATCATAAACACAGGTTTGTCGGGTTTCGTGATGAAATTATTGCAGTTTTAAAGGGCATGATAAACCGGCTCGAACACTTGAACCGCGTGCAATCCCCAATTGTCAACCGGCTACGTCAAGATTTAGCATGGCAGTTCCCAGAAGTTGCATTAAAACGAGTGCAGCGCTCTCAAAGTAAAAAGGAAAACGCAGATTTAAGCCCGCCGCTTTGGGGGTGGATTGCTGGTGAAAAAATGATACCGCGATACGACCGTCTCTACCAAGAAACCATCGGTGCCGGTTTAACTGAATCATCGCGATTAGACGCGGCGCGCCTCTGTGATTTAGAGCGTGAGATGGCTGCAATTGAAAAAGAGATGACTTATCTCTACAGAACAGACTCGCGCTTTAAACCTTATTCAAAAGTGCTGGACAGTTTCGCATTCTTGAAAAAAACTCAACCCATTATTTTGTCGGTTGCCTTCCCAATTGAAAATTTTTTGAAAGATGGAAAACCTGAAGTTGTCGAGCGTAAAGGGCGCCGGTCTGGAAACAAAACTAAAAAGCACCTCTGACTGAGGAGATTTCAAAAAGCGATGGGAGAATCACCCAGTGAAAAGGCTTCTGGAGATAAAGAAGAACGTAGCATCATACATGGTAGCAGCCTTTGCCGAAAGGCTTTTTGGCAGTGGATTTATGTCAGAATTGAGCCGGTTAAAAATAGGCCGCAGGGTGGCCGGTTGATTAGAACAACGGATTTAGAGGGGAATCCTGTCATTAAGCCAATCTGCCAGCATTTAGGGAAAATTTACGATTTTAAGAAATCAAACGGCGTGCCAATTGGATTGATTCGGTCGAATCTTGCGAGTATTGCTTGCCGGCATTTATTCAGAGCGCTGGTTTCGGAAGTCTGCGGGGTAGAGGAAGGGTAAAAACTTGAACGGGCTAATCACGGCCCGTTTTTTGGTCACGCGATAAAATCGCTAGACTAAAGTTAAAAGAGTTTGTTGAGCCTATATGGCAATACGTTTATGCAAATAATGCCGAACTTTTTTCGACTTTAATAATAAATAACAATGGAAAAATTGTATCAGGATAATTCGTAACTTTTGGTGTTAATCATATAATAAATGTTAGGATAAAGAAATCGCCCGAAAATTTCTCTTGCATACTGGGAATATAAGCACCGGCACCCCCTTACAATTTCTTGGAAGACATCAAACCTATAAGAAGAAGCCGGCCTATTAATTTTGATATCAACTTAATAGGAAACTACCCAATCCCTACTTTAACGTCATTGCCTCTACAAATCGGAACTTTTCAGCGAGAAATTAATTTAGGGGGACTTTATAACATTAGATATTTCTTTTATTCAATGATTTTATGGAGGGTATTTTTTGGAAAAGGCGGGCCCAGGAACGGGAGGAGGAGAAGATGAAAAAATGGGTTTTAATTATAGCGGTGGTTTCGTTGTTACTTCTGCCGGTGCCGGTGTTTGCACAGGGTACGCCTAAGTATGAATGGTTTTTTGAGGGTAGATATAGGGAGGCTGTTTGAGAGTCCGCTGCAAATCAAACACGACTCAGGGACTGGGAATTACTAGGAACATTGGTATCAGATAAAACGCCTGTTTTATCAAGCACGGTACTAGACTCTGAGTGGCAAAATGTAGCGTGTCCAGAGTTTGAATATAACGAGTGGGAGTATTTTTATGAGGGAAGTAAATTTATAGTTTCAACAGGGGGTAACAATTATAGTATTTTTTATGTCCCAAGATTTGACGGAGAGTTTCATATTAGAAGAGGAAATGAGGTAAAAATTCCTATAGGTGAATTCTCTTGTGATGTTGGAATACCGGCACCAGCAAGCCCCTACAATCCAGAGCAAGAGTTAGAGCGGTTAAGAAATCGCCCGCAATCGCCCCAGTTAGACATCGATTTAATTGGTGACTACGAAATTAAAACCTCACCAATTTTACCATTACAAATTGGTACTTTTAGGCGAGAGATTAACTTAGGGGGATTGATTAATCTAAAGTTTTTATCTTAGGCTATGATACTTTGGAAAACTCTCTTTTAGTTAAGCTTGTGAATCTTGAACAGTTAAAGAAAACGGTGTTAGGATTGAAGGAACTTTTAGCGACTAAATACTATGTTTTTGAGTCGGAATCTTTTAAGGTTGTATTCAACGGCAACCAAAGAGTTGAGGCTGTGTACATTTCGGGAGTGGCAAACAAAGAGTTAACCGACTTACTTAACAAAGGTTTGAGGGACTGCGAAAACTCTATTTTGTCTCACTTGCAAGAGGGAGTATGGAGAAAATAAGAAAGGCTCTTGAACGGATAAACACCGCCAAGCTAATCTATTCATTTGTAATTGTTTGTGTAATGGTTTTGATTGGCATTGTAATATTTGCCCCAATGTTTCTTTTAGGGAGTTTTTGGCGTAGTGTGTGGGCTGGGTGTTTTATCTTCGTTTGCATGGTTTACATAGTGTATCAAAACAGTTAAGAGACATTTATGAGTAAAGCAGAAAGTAACTTTGTAACATCTTGTATCGTGGCCGGTGTTTGTGGTTTGACGGTTGCCGGTGTATTAAATGTGCGGCCTTTAATGCAAAATTGGATTGCCGAATTCAACAAACCGCAAAGCCTACCCATATCTGGAGAGGTAGACATAAAAGGCAAAATCTTTGACTTGGAAGTAGCCAGGACACCAGAAGAAAAAGCCAAAGGTTTAATGTTTCGGGAGTGGTTGCCAGGAGACCAAGGAATGTTATTTGTTTACGACCCACCAGAGCAGGCTAGTTTTTGGATGAAAAACACTCTCATCCCGTTGGACATGATTTTTACGAAAAACTCGAAAGTTATCTACACCGTCGAAAATGCACAGCCCTGCAAATCTACCCCATGCACAACCTTTGCACCACCGGCCCCAGTAGATGGAGTGATAGAACTTAATGCCGGTTGGTTAAAAAAGCTGGGTTTAAAAGTTGGAGACAAAGTTATAGTGAGCGAATATGGAGAATTTGACATCTCGACCTCTGGGATGTAGGGGGATTCGGAGCGGTGAGGTATTTAGAGTTAAAAGGAAAAAGTTAAACAATGGGAAAGCCACGCCGTCGCCTACAAATTGCTATAGGGGCCGGTTGTCGTTTGAGCGTTAATTTCCTGGTAATTCTCTGACGCTTTCTACATCGTTGTCTGAAAGCCCACCATATTTCCCATCCGTGTCTTGTAGGACAAACTGTTTGATAATCGGGGCGAGTGTGGCCGGTGGCACTTCATCTTCCGCGTCAGGCGTGGTTAACTGGTGCAATTCAATCTCCCACCAGAATAAAGTTTTTTTACGATTAGTCTTGACCAACCTTACTTGAACCCGTCCGAGAATATCTGGTGTCTCTATAACCTCGGCAACGAGGTTTTTTTGCTTGCCGGCTTTCGTGATGGTAACGAGGGTGGTCGGTTGGTACTGTGCAATTTCTTCTCTTGAGGGAAGTGGGTTAAATCCTTTTTTCTCCCGTTTAACCAATGCTCTCAGAGTGGGGATTGTCACACCGGCCACTTTAAAAACCTGATTGATAAGTGTGGTTGCGGGCTTCCGCTGAACCCTTCGCCAAGGCGGAACAACCTTCAGTCCCTATTTGCAGGAGAGCTTCTAGTGTGGTGGGGCTTAGGAGGACGGCGTATTCTAGGTTCTGTTTGAGTTCTGCCATCCCCAGCTTTTGCGTTATTTCCTTAGCAGTTAGGGGATATTGTGACTTCAGGACTCTGCTGAACACCTGTGTACCCAGTTTTTCCTTTAGATCCAGCAGGTGGTCGATAACGTCTAATTCAAGAACGGGCCGGTTGGTTGAAAGAAGTTCGCTAAATAACGGCAGGCTTTCTAATGCTTCCGTGATAAGGGTTTCAGGCGTGCCCTTGGGGAAGGAGAGGGCGCTGATGGTATTCATGGTGATAGGCTTGGAAAAGATATATATATTTGCTGGGGAGGGGTGGAACTGTCCCTTTTTTCGTTTGGGGGCATTGGCTACCCTTTATTTGGGTTAACCTTTGACAAATAAGAAAATCCGAATTCTGCTATTTGTTTTATAGCTTAGTCAGGATTAGGGCCACTGTGAACCCTCTTGTAGAGAAGTATTTATAAATTTTTGCAAACGGAGTAAAAATAGAACTGTAAGCCTAACAGAGATTGATTTAATTTCAAAATTTCTGGGCAAAACCGGACAATAAAGTATAATGGTAGAGGAGAATTAAGGATATTCCTATTGCTAGGTATGTCAAACCCAAGGAAGCAACCCAAATCCTTGGAGTCAATGAACGAACCCTGCGTCGATGGGAAGAAAATGGCGAGGGTTGAAACCATCAGAACTCCATCAGGACAAAGACGCTACAACGTCGAGTCTTATACCACTAAAACTGGCAACAATAATAACAACCGAATTGTCGTCCTCTAAGCCAGAGTTAGTAGTCGCGCCCAACAACCAGACCAAAACCTTCAAGTCGCCGCACTCAGCAACCTCTACCCGCAAGCTGAAATCATCTCGGAAATCGGAGGGGGGCTCAACTTCAAGCGAAAAAAACTACTTTCCTTACTGGAACGAATTTTGTCGGGAGATGTCCGAATGGTTGTCGTTGCCCATAAAGACCGACTGGCAAGATTTGGATTTGACTTGTTTCGATGGCTGTGCGAACAAAACAGGTGTGAACTCGTGGTTCTCAATAGTCATCTCCGGAATAGTATCATTTTCTGGTATAAAGAATATAATAACAGTTTTTTCCACCAAACTTAGGAGTTCTATACTAGAGCATATAAACAAGAACCCTCAAGAAACACAACGATTAATTGGTGTCGGGTATCCTGAGCTACAATCATTAATTTAAAATGCCGAAAAGTTACATCAAAAAAAACCAATTCTCGCCGAATCAAAGAAAAAAAGAATTATCTCGGCTGGAGGTGGCCGTCCACCCAAATTATCTACATAAGAACAAATAATTTTGACTTTAGTCTATTTAAGACAAATGACCACATTTCAACTTCTTGATATCCAGTTTGGAATAAGCGAAACCACAGCCAATGATACATTTAATTACGGGCTACCACAAAAGAGTAGAATTACTACCATGTAGTTTACTTGAACAAGTAAAAAAAAAGATTCAGACTATGAGATGGTTAAAGAAATACTCACCGCTTATGAATTAATTGTTGATAGCTATGAACAAGTCAGGGAAAGACCTGGAACTCAGAGCGAACAGGAAAAGTATTATTCTCTTAAGAAAAGTAATCATACATTTAAAACTCAAATTATTGTCTTACCAAACGGCAAAGATATTGTGGATGTTATAACAGGAGAGCCTGGACCAAAAAGTGATATAACTTTATTTCGAGAAAACCGCGACAGTTTTGCTCCCGAACAAAAGTTTAAAGGAGATTTAGCTTAGAAGGGGGAAGATTTAATTGAGACTCCAATTAAAAGACCACGAAAGGGAAAGTTAACCAAAGAGCAGAAACAAGAGAATAAAATTTTTTCCAGCCACCGAATATGTGTTGAACACCAAATTCGTTTGCTCAAAATATTTCGAGTTGTTCAAGAAAGATTTAGGTTAATTCCTAAAAAGTATAAACAAGTCATTATGACTATTTGTGGATTAGTGAGACTCCGAATTAAATCCCTTATTTTACCAGTCGTGAAAGCTTCTGTTGTCTCCTCATAGAAATCAGGCAAATTCCTCGATTTTTTAGCTTAGTTAGCAATAGCAATAAACTCAAACCCTTGTTTTATGGTGTAGGCTAGGTAATCATCTGTGCCTTTACTTAAAGTATAAAAGCTAGTCAGAGAGCAGCTTTGAGAGTTTCCGGAGATGTCTACTGCATCAGCGCACCAAATTATCGCAGAACAAGGATTAGAAAGCGACGAGAATTGCTTAGGATTCATTGACCATTATCAAGGCAATCCTTTATGGTTAAAAACTGTGGCGAATTTTCTGGCTGAATTAGGCTTAACTGTGACTGAGATGTTACAAAGCCAGCCTTTTTTATTGCCTCAATATTTGCAAGATATTTTAGAGCAACCGTTGGCTTGGCTATCGGAACGCGAAAAGCAACTTTTATCTCTGTTAGCTAAAGAAGATGAGCCGCTCGCACTCGCTAAATTATTAGAAATTGCCCGGATGCCATCTTCAGATTTACTCGATAGCCTACAATCTCTTTACCGTCGTTGTTGGGTAGAAAAAAACGAACATATTTACATGATGTCACCTCTATTGAGACAGTATATCGGACTCATAAACCGGCTTTCTTAACAAAATTTCTGTGCTCAAATCAAAGTTATTAGATAAACCTGGTTTCTTTGGTGAAGCACAAAACAAGTTTTTTCTGTTATTCGTGAGGATGGCCCTTTTGTTAATTTGCTGGCAGATAGTGTAGCGGCTAGTTAATTAGGCGGGCGGCTATAGGCAGTCTACTGCTGATAGGCCGATTTTTTTGTGACAATTCTTATTATCTTAGCTGGGAAATTTATGGTGTTATTTGAAATAATTGGGTTATAAGTAACTCTTATATTTAAACAAAGATTACTATCATTTAATGATATAGAGTGAATTTCCCAGAAAGTCAAGCCCCCACCTGCTTTTTTTTGGGGCCGGTGAGGGGAGAAATAGAGAATAATTTTATAAAAACCTTGACGAGATATAAAAAAACTAGCTACATTTCGGGAATCTTATAAAAAGAGGCTGTAGTTCAAAGGGTGTGGCATTATAAATACAGCAGGCAAGATGCACTGCGCTACTGAGAAGCGGCGGTTTTTTTGGTTAAGTCGTCTTATCAGAGCCGGTCGCGTCCGCTTTCAGGATTATAAGCAAAACCGTTAATACTTTTGGGAGAGGTGTTTGACGGTTTTTATTGATGAAAAATCGGGGTGACATTGGGGTTGATTGTCCATTAAAAGTTAAAGGAATTGTAAGGAAATGTCTCAAGAAGTTAATCGAAATTCTGGGGGAGAGTTGGAGAGGGAAAGTAATATTATTAAGTCTCCCTGGGATGAAGAGGAGCCGCCGAAAAATAAATCTTTGGGACGGAGGAAGGATCAAGCATCCAAGAGTGATGATATTACGACGATAGCGAAAGGTTTGGCTGTGGGTATTATGTGGTCTATGTCGGGGCTGCTGGATGAGGAAAATGAGTGATTGAGGGGAGAAGAACCTAACGCCTGCAACAGATAAGGGAAGGGGGGGAAAGGCTCGTTCTGTTATTCTTGTCATTGGTTAACGCTTGGCGGTATAAAATGACAAGAACTCTATCACTCTACTTAAGCAGGCAAGATGCACTGCTCTACTTATGCCGCTATCTAACCCCACTAACCTCTCCCTCGCAGAAGCTCAAAAAATTCTTGAAGCTTTTAACTGTAATACTTCCAAAACCATCAACTCGGAAGAAGAAAAAGCCGAAGTAAGACAAGCATTATTATTAGTTGCCGAAAATTCTGATTATCAAATGTTAGGAATATGCGCCGGCACTCCTCAAGAAGGTTTAGCTGCTTTGCAATCTTATACTCAAGCTTTAGGCTATCAAACAAGTTTGGATATTGCCGGTGCTGTGGGGCCAATTTATATTAAATTCAACCCGAAATCAGGCTTGTGTTATTTGAGTTCTTATGAAGGCGATTATCGCGGGGTTTTAGTTTCTTGTCAATCTTCTTACGAAGATGGAATTAACGAAATGTACGGCCATTTACCCCTAGATTTATTCTCGTAATTTCGTCTTTAATAGATTTCAGATTTAGGTTTTTACACCATTGGCAACCAAACCTAAAACCGGCACTTTGGCAATCTTTAAATTTTCAAATACCTGTAAAAGTGCATTGCGGTCAGTTTGGCCCAGGCGGGCAACTAAAAGTAACCCATCGGTATTTTTTGCCAAAATTTTCGCTGCTGCTACATTTAATAAAGGCGGAGAATCATAAATTACAAAATCAAACTCTTTTTCAAATTGACCCATCAAAAATTCCATTTGTCGAGAAGCTAAAAACCGGCCTCCATCCATTTTAATTTCCCCCGCCGCTACTACAAATAAATTCTCTTGATTTGGCACTTTTTGAATCACACTTTCTGCATCTAAACCTAAATAAATTGCCTCACTTAAACCCAGATGATTTGACAAACCCAACCGCTGCTGAACTTGAGGCTGGCGCAGATCCGCATCCACCAATAAAACGCGCCGGTTCAGCGCCGCCGCCGCCAGTGCACAATTGATAGCTACCGTAGATTTTCCATCCCCAGAAGTCGCAGAACTGATTGTTAAAGATTTAATAGGAGTCCCAAATTTTAAAAACCAAAGCTTGGTAAAAAGCACCCTAAAAGCTTCGCGAAAAGCTGACTGAGAAGTATTTTCTTTGTCAAACTTTAACCGGTTTTTTTCCTTGATAAATTCCTTGTCGGGAATTGTACCTAAAACCGGCAACTTTAAAGTTTTTTCCAACTCATCCACCGAGTGAAAAAACCGATCTAACTTTTCTGCAACCAAAGCAGAACCCGCCCCCAAAACCAACCCCAAAAACCCAGCCAAAGCCAGATTTTTTGGTAAATTTGGCACCACCGGCCTCGCATTTCCCTCTTTATCTTCCATCAATTCTGGTGGCGAAATTAACTCCCAAGGAACATCTTCTTTTGCAGCCTCCAAACGCAGACTTTCTCTTTGTGCCAAAAGTTGATTTAAAGTCCGAGTAGCAATTTGTAACTCCCACTCTAAATTAGAATATTGCTGAACTAAAACTAAAAAATCTTGCGCTTGTTTATTTAACCGGCTTTCCTCACCTACCACCGCCTTTAAACGCGCCTGTACTACTTGAATATTATTCGCAGCATCCACAAGTTGCTGAGTCAAATTTAACCTCAGCGAATCTTGAAAAGGTAAAGTCTTTAAAGCTTGTTCTGTTCCCAGCACTTTTTCTGCTTCTTGTTGTAACAAACTCATTAAAGTTTGCTGTTGTTCACGCAAGAACTTAACTTTGGGGTTATTTTCTGTAAATCTTGATAATTCAATAGCAATTTGACTTTCAATGTTTTGTAAATTATTGAGCAATTTTTGATAGGCCGGTGCTTGAGTTAACGCAGAAGCCGCCAGCGCTTCATCTGGAGCTAAACCAAGCCGACTTTGCAAAATTTCATACAGTTTTTCCTGCTGATTTAAAACTGTTTCCACCTGCAAACGTTCATTATTAATCGCCCTCATTTGCTCTGTTAATTTTACGCCTTGAAACTGAGGTTCAATAAAATTATACTGCTGACGAAATTCTTGGATTTTTTCCTGTTGCTCATCCACACGCTTTCGCAACCCCGGAAGCTGAATTTCAATATATTTTATTGCTTGAGTGCTATCAGTTTGCCGGTCTTCCAAACTATATTTCAAATAACCTTCCGCAATTTTTTCTAAAACAAACTTTACCTTTTCTGGATCAGAAGAGCGATAACGAATTTCTAGCAGCTTTGTTTTCTTTTGCCGCGTCACTGATAAAACTTCATCGCCACTAAATTCTTTATTAAACAAAGACTCATAATTTAAATCTGGATATCTATCTTGCAACTCCTTAATAATAGGAGACATCACCCTGGGACTCCACAACAGCTGAATTTGAGTTTCATAATCTAAAGTAGCGTTTGCTGTTTGCATTGCTGACATCAATTTATTGGCCGGTTCTTGTGGAGTCACCGGCTCAACCAAAAGCTGAAAACTTCCTTCATATTTTGGCGTTTCTAATGCACTCCAAATACCGCCCATAGCAGTTACAAATGCTGCCGTACCCACAATCAAACCGCCTCGCTTTTTAAAAAGAACTAAAAGCCGGTTTAAGCCTAATTCCTGCTCATCATCCAAATCACCAGCCCGCGTAGGGTGGGCTATGGGCAGAGAAATTAATGTATCCTGTTGCAATGGATGTATTATTTCGACATTCATGTATTGTTTCAGCATTGATGTATGGGGATTAATAGACATATTGAAAAATTAATCTATCTGCGTTCATCTGCTATAGGATGCGGTTGAAAAACCCCCCAACAAAACCGGCTCTGTTATTAGATATCCTTTCGATAGTAGATACACCCTAGAGTTTTTATTGGAAAATACGGAAGAAATTAAACAGAGAAAAAACTCCACCTAACGGGCTTAAAATTGATCCTAATGTATCGGTAACACCGGCCAACCCTGATTTACCAACAACCACCACATCACCGGGCCGCAAACTTGGGTTATTTTCTTCATTTAAACCCTGCTCAAAATCAATGTCAATACTACGTTTAGAAACCGTACCATTGGGATTTAAACGAATCAAATCAACCGAACCTTTACGCGCCCGATTATTAAACCCACCGGCAGCCAAAATTGCCTGATTTAAAGGCGTATTTGGAGACAATTGCACCACCCCTGGTTTCACCACTTCTCCCACCACATTAATCGCCATTACCTGCGGAGAAAAACTCGCCGCTGCAAGTTGATTTGCCTCAGTTTCATTCAAGGCAATTGCGGTAGGAATAACAATCGTATCACCGGTTTGCAAAATAGCATCCTGACGCATATCTCCTGACTGCAACAACTGCCATAAATCTAAATTTAAGGTTTTTTCGTTGCCATCTCTTGTTATTCGCCGCACCTGAATTTTGCGAATATCTGCTAATTGGGTAATTCCACCGGCCACCTGAATTGCTCTTGTCACTGTTGGCAATTCTCCCGCTTTTTCTACCTTCACAACATGAGTCCCCGGACGGGCAATTTCACCCACAACAGCCACATTCACCGGCTGCGTTTGATCTGCCGAAATATTCGCCGAAACTAATTGAGCAGCCTCGGCTAAATTTACCTCATTTGCAGTCGGAATTAGAATCGTATCTCCTTGCTGCAAAATCACATCTTGCTCTAAATTTCCACCGCGTAAAAGCTGCCATAAATCAATCGCTACCAATTGCTCAGCACCGGTTTGAGTCAGCCGACGAATTGAAATTTGCCGGATATCTGCGGATTGGGTTATTCCTCCCGCCTCACGAATTGCTCTCGTTAAAGTAGGCCGGTCGCCATTTTCACTTGCTCTAATTGTATAAGAACCCGGTTTAGAAACTTCCCCTACCACCGCAATGTTTAAAGGTTCGGTTTTTGGTGTCGAAAAACTTGAAGTTGCTACTCTGGAAGCTTCGGCTAAATTGGGATTAACAGCAGTGGGAATAAAGACAGTATCGCCATCTTGCAATGAGATATCTTGCCTTAAATCACCCTCTCTTAATAATGCCCATAAATCGACAGCAATAATTTGATCAGCACCATTTCTTTGAGGCCGGCGTACCAAAACTTGCCGCAAAGCTGCGGTTTGATTTATTCCTCCAGCTAGTTGTATTGCCTGAGTTAATGTTGGAAATTGAATGCCACCTTTACCATCGCTTCCACTCAACCCCATTGTATAAGAACCAGGCCGGTTCACTTCTCCTGAAATTGCCACTTTTAAAGGTCTAGGTGCGAGTAAACTCACCGTAACAATTGGTTCTCTGATGTAATAACTATAAGCTGAAGAAATAACGGCGCTTGCTCTTTCTAAGGTGAGTCCTTTAAGATCAACTTTGCCAATTAAAGGTAAGTTGATTGCGCCATTGACTAAAACTTGAAATTCTCCCGAATATTCAGGCACATTTAAAATATCTAAACGAATGCGATCTCCTGCTCCTAAAGTATAATCAGTTTCAACTGCCTGTAATGCGCTGAGGGTTGGTTGCAAGCTAAAACCTTGCGGTGGTTGTGTGAATACCGGCATAGATGAGCGAATGTCAACCGGTGGCGGTGGTGAATTTTGGGGCCGGTTTGCCACCGGCATCGAGGGCGATAATTGGCCGGTTTTCAACAAAGCTTGATGCACAAATGCCGCTATTTCTGCTCGCGTTGCAACTTGGGAAGGATTGAGTAAACGCACATTTGGATAACTGACAACCAGCCGGTTTTCTACCGCCGCCGCTACACTATTTCGCAATGAAACAGGAATTGCTGCTGCATCTTCAAAATAAGCGTTTAAATTTTCTGGTTTAACTGTGGTTGCTTGTAATTTTAAACCTTCCACCAAAGCCGTTAAAGCTTCAAGACGGGTAATGTTTTGGGTGGGGTTAAAAAGGTTAGAGTTAGAATTGAAAAATCCCATTTGATAAGATTTTTGAATAGCATTATAGGCCCAATAATCTGCCGGTACATCGGCAAATTTTCCAGCACCACGAATAGGATTTTGTGGGAAAGCTTGTTGAATAATGGTAGCAAATTGAGCGCGATTCACCGGCAACTCAGGGCGAAAATTACTATCAGAAAAACTTGAAAAAATTCCCCGTGCGATTAAAGGTTGAATAAAACTTTTTGCCCAATGGTTTTGAATATCAGCCGCGAGTACCGGCAATTGTGCCACCGGCGATTGATTTGAGGCTGATGTAGGAGTGCCGGCGTTAACAATAAACTTACTCGCATCGGGCGTATTTTCTGCAAAAGCCAGACTAGAATAAGCACTTGCAGTTAGACTCAAATTTTGAGCAATAAAAGCCAACACAAGATAAAAAATAATTGAAGTTCGCATAAAGGTAGCGTTGATACTCAAGAAATGTTAAAAAAGCACAAGAACAGACCTCAGTTTTGAAATATTTCTACCCAATGCTGAGTTTTGTTGCAAGCGCTACCTACCAATACCTCAATCAATCTGACTATCAGGATAATTTATAATCGTCCCGTATTCTGCCAAACCATCACTACTTTACCCTTTCTGGAAAACGCACTTTAAAAGTTGAACCTTTGCCCACTTCACTCTCTACAGAAAGAGTGGCATTCAACATTTCACACAAACGCTGACTTATCGCCAAACCCAAGCCGGTGCCTCCATATTTACGAGTTGTAGATACATCTGCTTGAGTAAAAGGTTTAAAAATTTGCTCAATTTGTTCTGGGGACATCCCAATGCCAGTATCGTTGACTTCAAAAACAATAAACGAACAAGGATAAAGAAAAAGATCCGCATCTTCTTTTGTGTGTTCAATTGCCGGTTTTTCTTCTTCTCGTTTTGCCGTCAGAGTAATCTTGCCTTCGTCGGTAAATTTAGCCGCATTACTGATTAAATTCAACAACACCTGCCTCACTTTCGTCAAATCAGAGTGCATTACACCTAGATCGCTGGGGCAATTTACCTCAAGAAAATTCTGATTTTTGCTAACAAGCGGTTGCACCGTAATCACCACATCTTGAATCAAATGGTCGATATCAATCTCTTCTAAATAGATCGTTACCTGACCGGCCTCAATTTTAGAAATATCCAAAATATCGCTAATCATCGTTAGCAAATGCCGGCCCGCCGTTTGGATATTTTCTAAATCCGGTATCAACTCCTCCGCCTCCAAATCCTCCGCCTCCTCTTGCAGCATTTCGCTATAGCCAAGAATTGCATTTAAAGGCGTGCGGAGTTCGTGACTCATATTTGCCAAAAATACACTTTTTGCTCGATTTGCAGTTTCCGCCTTATAGGCAGTTTCTTGCAACTCTTCTGTATATTCTCTCACCCGTTTAATCAATTCATTAAGCGAAGTCGCCAACTGTCCAACTTCATCCGCCGTCGTCACCGGCGCTTGCAATTCAAAATTAGATTCCGAGGTAACTTGCTGGGCAATTTTAGTCGTCATCTCTATCGGTTTAGCAATTGCCTTGCTGGCATATTTAATCAACAAAGAAGCCAGCCCAATAGACACCAAAAAACTCGCCATTAAAATTCCAAACCCCAGCTTTTCTGCTTTTTCATAGGCCATAAATTCTGCCTGGGCGCGACTCCGCAAATCCCGTGCCTGAGACTCAGATTGATTAGCTAAAACTTTAAGATTTTTCGCTTCAGAATTATTGCCAAAAACAATCAAGCTTTGGGCCACTTTTCGGGCCTGTTCTTTTTGTTGGGCTGTTTGAATTCTTTTTAAAATGCCCTCCATTTTTTGAGAATAGGCTTGCAAGGATTTTTTATAACTTTTGCAAAGCTTTATCAGTTCTTGGGTGTCATATTTTGAACCATAATCCGCTCGATCCAGCAAGTCTTGAAACTCGGTTAAGCGCTGGTCAATTTCCGTGATTTTGCCCCGCCATTCCTCCACATCTTTTTGAAAATTTTGCCCAGAAGCAAGATAACTTCCGTAGCGGGGTTGCTGCGCTTTTGCCTGCCAAACCACCCCGTTAATATGTGTTAAATAATCGGCCCGTTCTAAATCGCGGCCTAATTGGATTCTAATTTGATTTTTATAAGAGGTTTCAATAAAACGACCCGTTAAACCCCCAACAATCGCAATACTGATAGCCAGCGACGAAGCAAGACTAATTTTTTGTCGCACATTTAAACGGCCAAAAAGCCACTGCAAGCCCTTTGACAAAAAGTGACCACGCACCGGCACCGAAGTGTCGTTCCCCGTAAAGCTATCTTTCATTTCATTTAGATTGTGGGAAGCCATCGGACACCCCCTAAGTTAAACACCGAGCCAATTGTCAATATTATCGCAGTCAACCCTCATCATCATGTCACATAGCCTGGGAGAGGCCCATAAATTTGCGCCTTCCCCAGTCGGAAACCTCACCAAAGGCAAGTCCCTTGAAACTCGTACAATTGTTAATAATTAAAAATAGTTGCGTGAACGAGCAGGCCCATGATACCTATTGTTATTGAACAGTCCGGTCGAGGCGAACGTGCTTTCGACATCTACTCCCGGCTTTTGCGTGAGCGCATCATCTTCCTCGGACAAGCCATCGACTCCGATCTGGCTAATTTGATTGTCGCTCAGTTACTTTTTCTCGAAGCCGAAGATCCAGAAAAAGACATCTATCTCTACATCAACTCGCCCGGAGGGTCAGTTACAGCCGGCATGGGCATTTTGGACACCATGAACCACATCCGCCCCGATGTTTCCACCATTTGCGTCGGTTTAGCGGCCAGCATGGGTGCATTTTTGCTCAGTGCCGGTGCCAAAGGCAAGCGCATGAGTCTCCCCCACTCGCGGATTATGATTCACCAACCCCTCGGCGGTGCCCAAGGCCAAGCTACCGACATTGAAATTCAGGCTAAAGAAATTCTCTATCACAAACGCCGCCTGAATGAATTTTTGGCCGCCCACACCGGCCAACCCATCGAAAAAATTACCGAAGACACCGAACGCGACTTTTTTATGTCTGCCGAAGAGTCCAAAAATTACGGACTCATCGACCAGGTAATTGACCGGCGTCCTTCAGCCCAGCGTCCCGTCGCCGCTGTTAGCTAAATTGATTCGGGCCGGTCTAACCAAAAGAACCCTTCTTTAGCAGGCTTACACAAAGTTAACAATATTCCACAGCAAAACCTCTGTTTGATATTGTTAACTTTCTTTCTTTTAAGCCCCAGCTAAATTTCCTCAAAATGTGTTAACTAAAAACCGAGAAATTTTGATTAATTTTACTTAAAACTTGCCAAAAATAGCGTTTTTATTGAAACAACAACTCTTGAAAGCTTCTTAAAAAAAATCTCTCAAAACACGAATACCCGGAAATTGAAGGGGACAATGCACTTTTGCATCGCCCCTACTATGTTTTTATTTTTCAGGATCGGGAAGTGACTCTAAATAAAGATGAAAACTCAGCAACTCATTCTCATCCAAATCTTTGCTAGATGGCTTATTAAAAGCTTGCATCAGATAATCTTTTCCTTGTTGAGCAGTCCAGCCGAGCCGTCGAATTTCCTTACCAATGAGTTTGGTAAGTTGCTCAGATATCTCTTTTTTACTCGTTGGGGAAGGCAGAGGAGATGTTTCTAGTGGCGGCGAAACTTCCACCGGCTCAGTTGCAGAAAACCCCGAATAAACCGGCTCCTCATCCACCTGCTCAAAAACCTGTGGGGGAATTTCCAACACATTTGGCGAAGTTGAAAAACTCTCCGGAGTCTCCGATAACCAATCATCCACCGGCACCGAAGAAGATACACCCTTTGGAGGCTCCCAACTCGTAGGAAAACTTGTCGCCTTTGGTGGCGAAATTAATTCTTGCTTCGTGATTGGCGGAGTTGGCGAAACCTTTGCCGGAGTTGGCACAAAACCGGCCCCAACCTCTGAAGGAACAGTTTTTGCCGCCGACGACCACTCCACCGGCAATACCGCCAAAGCACGCATTCTCGCCTTCTCTTCAGCCTCCTCCACCGAAAGAGCCGCCCCCAGCGCCGCAGAAAGCGTCACGCCATCCACCACCACCAAAACCCGCACAATATACTGAGCGCGATCCACCGTTACAAATTCAGAAATTAAACAACCCGTTGGATAACGAGAGCGAAAGTCAGAAAACATCATAATCTTAATCAACTAAACACATTTTGTTTGCATCTTTTGCCTCCCCTTTTTTTAGTTCGCTTTCTTTTTTTGCTTGCCTTAGATTTGTTCTCAGCATTTTATTTAACAAATCGACAAGTAACAATATGCAAATTAAAAGCAGATAACTAGAGAGGAGAGCTTCCGTGCGACCGTTCACAGTGCTGGTAAAAAACTGATCTGTTGAGGAAGCCGGTCAACTGTTTGGCAAGAGCGCCTGGAGATACCCTCTTAGATTGTAGAGATTAAATATCAGATTGGTATAAAAAGCCGAGCAACAAGCGAAAAGACACAAGCCAACTTGAGAAAAGCAAATATTTACAACAATTCAAGGCCGCCGGCAAAAATAAACGTAACGTTTCGACCCACTAAAACTTACAATAAGTAACAGACTACACCATGCGGCTAACAACCGTCCACCTGTGATAACCTCCGGCTCGCAGAAGGCAATCGCGTGTACCCCCGGCTCACTGGGGGAGCAATGGCTTGGCAGTTGCCACAACGCACCACAAACGTGAAAGTGTAGCAAACAGTGCAACGATGCCCCACAAAACCGCTCCCTAAACAAGCCGACAACACAAACGTTGCTGTGCTTGTTAGTTTAAAACGATTCTGTTGCACGCACAGCCTTTCAGCGTTTCAGACAGCGAAGAGCTTCATGCAGGCAACAGGAATTTTGAGTTCTAGTTATTTGGTGTGACAGCCATCTTTCTTGAAAATAAGTCACGCCAGGTTTAAATAACTCTCGCTCAAATTGACCGGCACAACAGCGATAACCTCCGGCTCGCCGCAGGCAATCTACAACGGATTTCAAAGGATCAAAAAACCAAGAGATTGAAAAAACTAGGGGTTTTACACCAAACAACCACACCCAACTCCAACAAAATACCCATGAGTTTAAAATCTTTGGCAATTTGACAGGTGTAGGAGAAATCAACAAAAAAGACCACAAGGAACCAGCGCTACATGGACTTTTCAATCGCCTCATTGTTAGCCAACTTTTCTGAGGACAAATTGGTTGCGCCAAAAATCTTGGAAAAAAAACTGGGATGCCAAGACAAAAGCAGCCTGCGGAAATTTCAAATTGTCCTTGATGCCTTAGAAAAAATAGGAATCCTCGTCAAAGAACGCGGGAAATACCGCCGCGTCTATGAAGAAGGAATCGTCGAAGCCAAACTCCGGTGCAGCAGCAAAGGATTTTGTTTCGCCATTCAAGATGCCGAAAACTCAGAAGACATCTATATCCGCGAATGCCACCTCAGCACCGCTTGGAATGGCGACCGCGTATTAGTAAAAGTCATCAAAGATGGCAGTCGGCGGCGTTCCCCCGAAGGCGAAGTAAAATTAGTTTTAGAACGTGCTAACCCCAGCGTTTTAGCGCGATTAAAACAAATTTCCACCCCTGAAGGAAAAACCATCTACAAAGCCATTCCCCTTGATGACCGGCTACTTTTTGAGATCGATGTCGAATCCGAAGAAAATGACCTCAGCCAAGCCATCGATTACCTAGTTCATGTAGAAGTAGTACGCTATCCTTTAGGCTATTATCCGCCTCTTGGTCGCGTCGCCCAAATCCTGGGCAGCGATGCCGAAGAAGCCAACGATCTTGATATTGTTTGCTGCAAACATGACCTACCCCGATTCTTTAATGAACTCGTCGAAAAAGAAGCCAAAGCCTTACCCAAAATTTTACGGAAAGCTGACTTAAAAAACCGGCTTGATCTGCGAAAAGTTCTCACCTTAACTTTTATCAAAGACCCAGCAAATCCCACCATTGAGCACGCTTTTTCTTTAGAAACTCGCGCTGCCGGGAAATGGCGTTTAGGCATTCACATTGCCGATGTTGCCTACTATGTAACCAGCGATTCTGTGCTCGACCGCGAAGCAAAAAAACGCGGTACAGCCGTATTTTTGGGAGATATTTTTATCCCCTTGTTTCCCGACACTATTTCCAGTAATCGCTGCTCTTTTTTACCAGGAGAAGACCGGCTGGCAATTTCGGTATTAATTACCCTCAATTCCTCTGGACAAGTTATTGAATACGAAATTCAACCAAGTGTCATCGAAGTTAATCACCAGCTAACCTGTGAAGAAGCCGGTGCCATTCTTGACAAGGAAGAAGACTCTGCTCTGAGCCCTGTGATTGAGCAATTGCAGTCTATTTGTCAAGGAGTACAACGCCTACGCCAACATCGCGGCGCCATTGAGCTAAATTTGCCTCCCACCCAATACGGCTCAGGCGTTCGCAGTGCCTTTGATGATGAAGGTGCCCTTGGTGTATTGTTAAATTCGCCCAGCCATAGTGTCGAAGGCATTGTCCGCGAATTTATCTTGCTGGCAAATCAAGTCATTGCATCTCAATTGCACGCTTTAAGTGTGCCGGCGCTTTATCGCGTTCAACCGGCCCCTGATATTGAAGAAGTGCAAGAATTTATCAAATTAGCCAGCAATTTAGGCGCTTCTTTACAACTCGAATCCGCTGAAGAGATACGCCCCCAAGATTACCAACGTTTTAAAGAACAATTTGCCGGCACTTCTAACGAACGAGTCTTAACTTATCTCTTGCAAGAAACACTCAGACCGGCAGCTTATAGCACTTCCCCAGGGCCGCATTTTGGTTTATCTTTGGGTACTGGCGAAGTAGACCGGCCTTATGCTCACGCCAGTTCCCCTGTAAACCGTTATGCAGATTTAATGATTCAGCGAGTCTTGCATACCGTCTTTGAAAACGGGCGCGACCGCCGTACAACCCGTGTCAAAGAAAGCGTTAACTTGCGTCACAGCAACGCCAAAGGACAAATCCACTGGAATGTTCTTCCTCCTGAATTGCAAAACGAAATCGAGGAAACTCTTTCGGGAATGGTGTCTCATCTCATCGACCGCGAAAAAATTGCCCAAGAAGCCGAGGAAGATTTGGTGGGGCTAAAAAAAGCAGCAGCGATGAAAGAACGCACCGGCGAAACCTTTGGCGGATTAATCACCGGCGTCCAGTCCTACGGGTTCTTTGTAGAAATAGAAGAACTTATGGTCGAAGGATTAGTCCATGTTTCATCCTTAAAAGATGACTGGTACGAATATCGCTCTCGCCAACAAACTCTTGTAGGACGCAAAAACCGCAAACAATACCGTCTTGGCGACCGGGTGGAAGTGCAAGTTAAAAGCGTTGACTACTACCGCCAGCAAATTGATTTAGTCGCAGTCAGCGGTGGCAGTATGGTGGATAATAACGATCTTGATGATTTTGATAGTCATTGGTAAAGCATAATTGGGAATTGGTAATTGGTAATTGGTAAAATCAACTTGCCTCTTACCTTTACCCACCCCACAATGACAGAAGATTTTACACAAAAAACTAAACCTTTAATTATCGGGGTTTCTGGCGCATCTGGCCTCATTTATGCGGTACGGGCAATTAAATTTTTGCTTTGTGCAGATTATGCGGTGGAGTTGGTGGCGTCAAAATCTGTTTATATGGTCTGGCAGGCTGAGGAAAATATTAGAATGCCGGCAGAACCAACCCAGCAAGAAGATTTCTGGCGTCAGATGGCCGGTGGTGTGACGGGGGGTAAACTTCGTTGTCACCCTTGGCAAGATGTGGGGGCAAATATTGCCAGTGGTTCGTTTCGCACCTTGGGGATGCTCGTTATTCCGTGTAGTATGAGTACGGTGGGGAAGTTGGCGGCGGGTGTGAGTTCAGATTTGCTCGAACGTGCGGCAGATGTGCAGTTAAAAGAAGGTCGTAAACTGGTATTAGTGCCGCGTGAAACGCCTTTTAGTTTAATTCATTTACGGAATTTAACAACATTGGCGGAGGCGGGTGCAAGAATTGTGCCGGCAATTCCAGCCTGGTATCACCACCCCAAAACCATTGAAGATTTGGTGGATTTTGTGGTGGCTCGCGCTTTGGATCAGCTTGATATTGATTGTATCCCGCTTGAACGTTGGCAAGGATATAAATAGGGCAAAAGGTGATGCGTCCAGAAACCAGTTTTGTCAAAAAAAATCGGTTTCTAACTTCACGAGTGCGTTTGTCCTGAACAATAAAAAATGTCTTGGGCATTTAAAAAATATGCGTGAAATTCGGAATGTTTTGTTGTTTGTTTTGTTAGGAAGTTTGACGATTTTTGCTGTGCAAAATAGTTCGACTTTTGCTTTGCCTTTGGTGTTTTTGGGAATGGCTTCCCTGACGCTTCCTCTTTCTGTGTGGGTGTTGGGGGCGTTTTTTGCCGGAGTCGTAACGGCTTTGATAATTGGCGCTTTGTTTAAGTTTTCCCATCCTTTGATAAATCAAGAATCGGCGTCAAATCGGCGCATTCCTTCGCGGCAAAATGATATTCCTCCTCGTCAACCGGCACCCCGAACCGATACAGTTTTACAAGATAATTATGATCGCCCTGAAAGAGTTTATAGTGAAACAATTACGGGGGGTGCTGTGGGCTGGCGCGAAGAAAAAGATGATGATTTGCAGGATAATCTGCGGGGGCGGGCCAATGAACAAACTCGACCAAGAAATGAGGATACCGCCAGAAGAAATAATTACTCAGAACCGGATATAGATGATGATGAGTTTTATGAAGATTGGGAAGAAGAAACACCGGAAAATAGAAACCTGGAAAATAAAAATTATGAAGCCTCGCAGGAACCAAAATCAACTTCTTGGACGGGTTCAGTTTATTCTTACAGCTATCGGGAGTCTGCGGAATCTGAACCGCCAAAAATCGAATTGATTCCAGATAAGAAAACTGAGCCGGTAACGGATGCAGATTATCGGGTGATTATTCCTCCGCCGGCGCCGACTCCCCCGCCGCCAGTAGAGGATGATTGGGGGAAAAAGAAAAAGCCAAAGTCGGATGATTGGTAAAAAGTGAAAAAACGGGAATTTGCCTTTTTTTCGGATGGGTGCGAGGAGTGAGAAGTGCCGGCATAATTGCCCCTGATTATTAAACAAAACTGTGAAGAATAGGTGTTTCGATGGGGGTAGGATTGCCATCACATTTGAAGCAAAACACAGTTTCACCGGCACGCCATACTACGGACTCTATCCAATCTTCAGGAATCGTCAGCCAGCCATTATCTATAAGTCTGAAAATACCTTGAATAAAAAGGGGGTCATCCATTGTAGAAGCACAAAGGTTTAATATTGTGAGTTCATCGTTTTTTGTCATGGCTTTAAGGTTGACTCGAAAGGCCGGTATAATATCAAGAAGTTCTCCGGTTTCGTCATAGAGTTCTTGAAATTCATCCGGGGTTGAGTTGTACACCGGCACACCTTGGGGAAAGAGTTTTTGCAAGTGAGGATTTTGGTCATTAAATTTGGAGTAGTACATAAAACCTTCGGGGGGTAAACTGTTAATAAGGTTAAATCAATTTGGGCTTAGCGCATAGTCCTTTTAACGACTGTCTCGATCCGGAAACAGACTATTTTTAAAGTCGCTGTCTGTTGCCCTTACCTTCTACTACTTTTAACTACTATTTCCCTGTGTGGGTAGCTACTGCTGACACTTTTGGAAGCGTAATTAGGGCGCAAGTGCAATTGGTTAAGGCGTTACAATGGCTAGACGCTGCTTTCAGCTTTTTACCCCGGATGCTCTTGGCTGCATACTGGGCCGATTTGAAAACCGGCACGTTGGTTTTGACAAAAAAACATTTTTGTGTTATGGAGCGGTTTAGGGGCCGGTTGGCGGGTAGTAAATGGGAACAAATTTTTCCTCGCGTCAAGTAAAAATTGCAATACTGCTCTAATACAGAGAGGTGGTGAAAAAATCCGCTTGGATGGTTGCCGGAATGAAAGCCAACGGTCAATCCTTAGAATAAGGAGGTTATAATACTGTTAATACTTTTTGCTTAAATCGTCCTGAAATTAATAAAAATAAACGTATATGTCAGACCAACAGATAAATTTTGAACAAGCTTTTAAGGTAGCAGATCAGGCAGTATTTAAGCAGACAAAAAAACATCTAAGTGATGTAGAGATCGTTATTTTGCGGGGGGCGTGGGAAAACAAAACTTATGAGGAAATGTCGGAAAATTCAGAATATGCAACTAACTATCTTCAGCGAACAGTGGGCCCGAAGCTTTGGCGGATGTTATCTAAAGCATTAGGCGAAGAAGTAAGTAAAACAAATTTTCGGGCTGGGTTGCAACGAAAAGCGCAGCAAGAGGAGAAGAACCAGAAATTATTAAATACTAAATCGCCAAAAAAGTTAGAATTTCCAGAGGGAGCAGTTGCCTTAAATTCGCCTTTTTATATAGAGCGTAGTCCGATTGAAAGTGAGTGTTATGAAGCCCTACGAAAACCGGGAGCGCTGATTAATGTTAAAGCTCCGAAACAAATGGGGAAAACTTCGCTGTTGAACCGAATTTTAGAAGAGGGTAAAAATTTGGGATATCAAACGGTGATGTTAAATTTTTTGCAAGCAGAGAAGGCGGTTTTTAGTGATTTAGATAAGTTTTTGCGGTGGATGTGTGCTTATGCCGGTCAAAAGTTAAAAAAACCGACAAATTTAGGGGAGTATTGGGATGAGGCAAGGGGAAGTATTGTTAGTTGTACAACGTATTTTGAAGCGAGTATTTTGGAGGAGATAAATGCGCCTTTGGTGTTGGCTTTGGATGAGGTAGATCGGGTGTTTCAGTATCCAGAAATTGCCGGTCAGTTTTTCCCGATGCTCCGAAGTTGGCATGAGGAAGCTAAGGCGGTGGAAATTTGGGAAAATTTGCGGTTGGTTGTGGTTTATTCGACCGAGTATTATGGTAAGTTGGATATTAATCAATCGCCGTTTAATGTGGGCCTGCCGGTGGAGTTGCGAGAGTTTAGTTTGGCAGAGGTGGAATGTTTAGTAAGGCAACATTCGCTTGATTGGGAACTGCAAATTGGTGAGGATGGTTTATCTCGTTTGCTGGAGATGGTGGGAGGGCATCCTTATTTAATTCGGTTGATGTTTTATCATCTTGCTCGCTCTCAAAAATCTTTGGCTGAGTTGCTGGGGGAGGCGATGACTGATTCGGGTATTTATGGTGATCATTTACGCCGCCATTTGGATGTTTTGAAGGAGCATCCTAAGTTGGAGGCGGCTTTAAAGGATGTGGTGGTTTCTGATGTGCCGGTGCGTGTGGAAACTTTGCAGGGTTATAAGTTATATAGTATGGGTTTGATTCAACGTTTGGGGGATTTTAGTAGTCCGAGGTGTGAGTTATATCGGCGCTATTTTCGGGAGCGGTTGTAAGGTTTTTAAACCGCAGATGAACGCAGATTAACGCGGATGAATTTATGTTTTTGGTTGGGGGTTTTTATGGGGTATAAGTTTCAGGTTGGTGGTAGTTTGGAGTTTCAGCATCCTAGTTATGTGAGTCGTAAGGCTGATGTTGATTTGTATGAGGGTTTGAAGGGGGGGGAGTTTTGTTATGTTTTGAATTCTCGGCAAATGGGGAAGTCGAGTTTAAGGGTGCAAATGATGAAGCTTTTAAAGGCGGCGGGGATTAAATGTGCTTCGATTGATTTGACACGGTTGGGGAGTTTTGGGAATGCTAGTAAGACGTATGAGTTAGAGTGGTATGGGGGGGTGGTTTCTGAGTTGTTGCGCGGTTTTGGTTTGGGGAGAAAATTTGATTTTAAAAGCTGGTGGTATGAGAGGGATGGGTTATTGCCGGTGCAACGCTTACAAGCTTTTATTGAGGAGGTTTTGTTAGGGGAGTTTTCGGGAAAAATTGTCATTTTTATTGATGAAATTGATAGTATTATTTCGGTGCCGTTTAAGGATGATTTTTTTGCGTTTATTCGTGCTTGTTATAATCAGCGGGCCGAAAATTCTGAATATTTGCGGTTGAGTTTTTGCTTGTTGGGTGTGGCGACACCGGCAGATTTAATGGCAGATAAAAAGCGTACTCCTTTTAATATTGGCAGGGCAATTGAGTTATGTGGTTTTACGTTTGATGAGGCTAATTTAGCTTTAAGCGAGGGTTTGGCAGAAAAGGTTAAAAATCCCCAAAAAGTGATTAAAGAGGTGTTAAGTTGGACGGGAGGGCAACCATTTCTTACACAAAAGCTTTGTCAAGTTATCCAAAATTTTAATCTGCCAGAAAATGAAGAGATTTCTGTGGAAAGTTTTGTCAGAAATCACATTATTAAAAATTGGGAATCTCAGGATGAGCCTGAGCATTTGAGAACAATTAGAAACAGGCTTTTGAGTAATGAATTGCGGGCCGGTCGGTTGCTGGGATTATATCAACAAATTTTGCAAAAAGGTTCTGTTAAGGTTCAAGACTCTCCTGAAGAAATGGAGTTAAGATTGTCGGGTTTAGTTGTCAAGCAAAACAGCCAGCTAAAGGTTTCTAATGCTATTTATGAAGAAGTTTTTAATCAAAGTTGGGTCACTCAACAATTAAGTGCTTTGCGTCCCTACAGTCAAGCTATTAAGGCTTGGTTGGACTCAAACCGGCTAGATATTTCTCGGCTGTTGCGAGGAGAAGCTTTGCAAGAGGCTTTAGCATGGAAAGCCGGTAAAAGTTTAAGTGTAGAAGATGATGATTTTTTGGCAGAAAGTCAGCGATTAGATCGGGTACAAATTAAATTAGAATTACAAGCCGAAAGGCAAGCAAAACAAATATTAGAAGAAGCCAAACAACAAGCATATAAAATGCTGCAACAAGCACGACTTGGCACTAAAATAGAAAGACAGGGAGGGGAAGCATTAAGATTATTTGAAGTTGAGGGCAAAGAAATTGAAGCGTTGTTGTTAGCAATGCAAGCGGGAGAAGATTTGCAAAAATGGCAAATTGAAAATGCAGAATCCTCGAATTATTCAATTACCAGTCCCGTCCAAGCATTGCAAAATATTTTAGATGCCATTCGAGAAAAAAAACAACTTAAAGGGCATCAAGGTGCTGTTAATTGTGTGAGTTTTAGTCCCCAGGGAGATTATATTGCAACGGCTTCTAATGATGGCACCGCGATTTTGTGGGATTTGTCTGGAAAAAAATGCGTAGAATTAAAGAATCATCAAGGAAGTGTGCCGGCCCTAGCATTTAATAATACACAAAATTTAGTAATAACCGGCTGTGAAAATGGGATTGTCAGAGTATGGGATCTTGCTGGAAAATTGTTAACGCAATTTAAGGCACATCCCCGCCGAATTACCAGCCTAAATTTTAGTAGTTGTGGCAAGTTGATAGCCACCGCTTCTGAAGACGGTACTGCAAAAGTTTGGGATGAAAATTTTAAGCTAATCATAGAATTTAAAAAACATAAAGGCTGGGTAACAGCCGTGATGTTTCATCCCCAGGAAAATATTATAGCCACCGGCTCCGAAGATTGTACAGTTAGAATATGGGATTTAAGCGGAAAAGAACTAAAAAAAATCAAAGCTGCTGACGGATGGTTATTGAGTATTTGTTTTAGTCCCAACGGCGAATATATTGCCACAGCCTCCGCAGATTTAACAGCCAAATTGTGGGATTTAAAAGGAAAAAGAAAGGCAGAATTTAAAGGACACACCGGCTGGGTAAAAAGTGTTAGTTTTAGTCCAGATGGCAAATATATAGCCACCGGCTCATTTGATGGTACAGCAAGATTATGGGATTTATCAGGTAAAGAAATAGACAGATTTAAAGGACATCAAGGAACCGCCGGCAGTCTTTGTTTTAGTGGCAATGGTCAATATTTAGTTACCGGCACCGGCGAGGGAATTGTCAGAGTATGGGATATTTATGGAAAGCAAAAAGTTAAATTTCAACCGCATTGTGATAAAATTTTAAATGCGACTTTTAACTCTTTTGGCGATAAAATAGCAACCGCTTGTTATGAAGGTACAGTTAAATTATGGGATATATCCGGCCAAGAAATTAGCAGCTTTAAAGCTCATAGTGGTTGGGTTTCCAGTGTAAAGTTTAGCCAAAATGACTCTTTAATTGCCACAGCTTCCGAGGATAAAACGGCGAAAATATGGAATCCAAACGGGGAATTACTAAAAGAGTGTAAAGGGCACACCGGCTGGGTATTAGCACTAAGTTTTAGCCCTGACAATAATTTAATTGCAACTTCCTCAGCAGATCATACAGCAAGAATATGGAATTTAGAAGGAAAAGAACAAGCAATTTTAAAGGGGCATCAAGATTGGGTGTATGACGTGGCGTTTAGTCCCCAACCAGAAAAAATTGCCACAGCATCCGCAGATTGTACCGCAAAATTATGGAACTTATCCGGTAAAATTATCACCGAATTTAAGGGGCATCAAGGCTTAGTTTGGAGCGTTTCTTTTAGCCGCAATGGTGACTTAGTGTTAACCGGCTCTGAGGATGGCACCGCCAGATTGTGGAATTTAGAAGGAAAACAAATCGCCATTTTTAAAGGGCATCATGGCGCAGTTTTAAGCGTTTCTTTTAGCCCGAAAAATGATTGCATTGCCACCGCCTCAGCGGATGGTACGGCTCGATTGTGGGATTTAGAAGGAAGAGAAATTAAGCAATTTAATGGTCATTATGGATGGGTTTGGAGTGTGGTTTTTAGCCCCAATGGTGAATTTTTGTTGAGTGGTTCTGCCGATGAAACAGCGCGTTTATGGGAGATTGGCAAGTTAGAAAATAATTTAGATGCGTTGCTTTTTCGGGGGGGTTTGTGGTTGGGAAAATAGGGGCCGGTTTTTTCTAGGCTGCCATCTTCATACTTTCGCCGCCTTGCGTCCGAGTCATCGCCAAAACTTTTTGCAGGTCAAGTAATCTTCACATCCCCTGCCAACATTTGCCCCTTAACAAACTCCCTAAAGCTAAACTAAGGTCGCACAGTAGCGATTCCTAACTTAATGCCTTTAATTTTCCGCAATCGATCCATGACTTCTACAATATTGCCATGATCAACTGTTTTATCAGCATTTAACACAACTAACTGGCTTTCATTTGTTCCCATTATCTGCCGCACAGCACTTTCAAGCTCATCTATTTTGACGGCTTTTTTGTCCACCATTAACGCTCCTTTCGCATCAATCGTAACAGTAATTTTAGAAGGCGCTTGTTGAGGCTGAGACGTAGTTGCTTGTGGTAAATTGACCGGCAATTCTTCTTTCGCCACTCCGTCCGATTTGCTCAAAAAAAGTGATGAAACAATGAAAAACGTAAGAATAGCAAAAACCACATCAATCATTGGGACGATGTTAATTTGAGCAATATTGTCAGGTTCATCGGGTAGGCGCATAAGTAGGTTCTCCTTGTTTTTGTTTTTGTTCGTAGCGGTGACGGTAAAGTAACTCTAGTTGCCCTGCTGCTTCCTGTATAAAAGCTATCTGTTGCAGATAAAATCCGCGAAACATATTCGCAAAAACTAGGGTAAAGATCGCTACCACCAAACCCATAGCTGTAGATACCAGCGCTTCGCTAATACCCGCGGTGACGTTTGTTGTGCTGGTACCTCCTATATCCCCTAGTTTAAGCGCAGCAAAGGTGGTAATTAATCCTAAAACCGTTCCCAGCAACCCAAATAACGGCGAAAGGCTGATGATTGTGTCAAATATTGTATTAAAGCGTTTGAGAACCGGAATTTCCGCCTGAGCAGCACTTTCGAGCGCTAAGCGAAACTCTTCAGCATTCGGATCTTCGAGTTCTAAAGCTTCTAAAAAAATTCTCGCCAGCGGCAGATCGGCGTTAACTTGCAGCTTTTTAATGGCTGTGTCTGGGTTTTGACGATACAGGTGCAGCACTTCTTTCACCATTCGCCGCTGTCGTCGGTTCACCCGAAACCAAAACCCAAGGCGTTCTATAATCAGCGCAACTGCCGCTATTGAAGAGGCAAGCAGTGGCCAAGAAACGATACCCCCTGCACGAAAAATATAAATAAAGTTATCCATTGGTTTCCACTTTTTACGAGATATATTGATCGAATCGCTTGCGCGATAGTTGCGCTTCACACGCCTTTGCTTGAAAAACCGAAACCGCAAAAATTTTTCCCTGTTTTTTTGTCACAGAAGCCGGGGAAAGCGATTCGGACTCGAAATAATTTCACTCCAAAATAGCTACACAATAGTGCGCGGAGGTTAGAGCGCCTATCTGTCAGTACACGCAAAACGCCGCTACCGCTATCTGTAGAAATTTTTGTACTAGCGCTTTCTTATTAAAAGCTTTTACTAGGAATTTTCCTCATCTCTTTATTTAAAAAGATTTCTCAACTAGATTTCCACAAACTCGATTAAATGTCAAGCCCTTACGCCGTTTATATATAAAAATTTTTCATCCTTAAGGCAATTATTAATAAGTAGAAATGATATAAAAATCTGAATAAGTGTTAAAGAAACTCATACCTGTAAGGCTTTGGCGCTATTTAGCCTGGTTTATCCAAAGCCAAGTCAGCGGATCAGACACCAAGCTCTGCCAAAGCCAATTTTACAAAGGTGAGCCAAGGGCCAAGGGTAAGATGCTTGGTAATCTCAAAAGATATTTCTAAATAAATGGTAATAATTATCAAGAGTGCTTGAGAAAAGATCCCTGCTTCCTATAGGATCTGTAGGTTCCTAGTCAAGGACACACTTAACCCGAAGCTGGTTTGTCTCTTCGGGAGAGGTGGGGCAACGAGCAAACATTTTCCCAACCCCTGCATATAGGAGAGCCATAACGCATGAGCGTTTCTAACTTTTCAGCGGCGCAAAGAGAACAACAACAACAGAAGCTCAAAAAGTTTCTGGCATTGAGCTTTCTAGCCTCAGCGGTGCTGCACGGTGTGGTGCTACCGTTTAGCCTCAACTTTGTCAATGCTGCTGAAGCCGAAGAAGAACCTATTGAATTTGTTGTAGTTGAGGAGCCTGAAACCAAGGCAGTCGAGCCAGAACCTGTTGCAGAAAAAGAGGTTGCCCCGCCGCCCGAACCGGCAAAAACTGAGACGGTAGAAGAAATTCCAAAAGAAGAGCCGGTTACACCGCCGCCAACTTTAAAAGAAGAGCCTGTTACACCACCGCCAACTTTAAAAGAAGAGCCTGTTACACCACCGCCAACTTTAAAAGAAGAGGCTGTTGCACCACCGCCAACTTTAAAAGAAGAGCCTGTTACACCACCGCCAACTTTAAAAGAAGAGGCTGTTGCACCACCGCCAACTGTAAAAGAAGAGCCGGTTACACCACCGCCAACTGTAAAAGAAGAGCCGGTTACACCACCGCCAACTTTAAAAGAAGAGCCGGTTTCACCGCCGATCACCAATTCTCCGGTTTCTCCACCGGCAGATACTTCAGAACCCCCTCAAACAGATAACTCTAACCCACCGGCCACCGATCCTCCTGCCAACGAGCCGCCCGTCACCGCCTCTCGTCCTAGTGGCGGCGGCTCAACAGACTTTATGAGCGATGCGCCAAACCCAAACAAATCTGAAAACCTCGGAGAAAGTGAACCAAACTCATCACCCGCTAGAGGTAGCGATACAGGCGAACCTTTATCCGAGCCATTTGGAAATAACTCTCCACCCATAGACCGGCCACCGACAACCGATCCGCCAGTCACAGCCTATCGTCCTGGGGGTGGCAGTTCCTCTGGCGACTCTTTGTCAGATTTAGTAAACCCAAGTTCTCCTGACATCCCTGGCGGTGACAGCAGTGTTGGAAATAACTGGAACTCCTCATCCGCTGACGCTGGCAATAGCGACGGCATCGGTTCAGGAGAACCCTTTGGAAACAATTCAGGCGCAATGCAGCGAGCGCCCAGAAATACTGATCCGCCGGTTAGCGCCTATCGTCCTGGGGGTGGTAGTTCCTCTGGTGGCGGATTCCCCGACTTAGGAGATCCAGGTTCTTCAGGAATCCCTGGAGGTGACGGCGGAGGTGACAGCGGTGGAGGATATAACGGGAATTCCTCATCTGGGGGTGCCGGCAGTGGCGATGGCATCGGTTCATCCGAGCCCTTTGGCGGCGGTATAGGAGCAATGCCAAAACCAGAAAGTTCAACAGCAGGATCGGGGCGTCCGTCGGGGGGTAGCGGTGGTACACCAGGAGTTTGCGTTAGCTGCAATAAACCGGCATATCCCATCTCAGCCAGAAGACAAAAACGAGAAGGGGTAGTGGAAGTCCTTCTTAACATAGACCCTGATGGTAACGTCGTCGATGCCTCAATAGCGACTTCCAGCGGTCACGAAGACTTTGATCAAGCTGCTATCAACACTGTGAGAAATTGGAAATTCTCTTCATCAGAAAGTGGAGTCCAGGGAAAAATCGTAGCAGTTCGGTTTGATCTCGATGATTAAATTTGTTCGGCAACAAAGAGTAAGTTTATCGCTTTAAAAAACTCACTATTTGTGCCGGGAAAATACCCACCATAGACCAACCACATTGTAGAAACTTTTACCCAGTATGAAGCTTGAAAAAACTGCAACAAAAACAAGTAAAATTTATCAAATGACAAGCGCTCTTTTACTCGCATCTAGCTTGTCAATTGCCCAATCTTTAATTTACTCTCCCCGTGCAGTCGCGGGAGTTATAACCTTGCCCGATGGAAGCCGCTGCGAGGGAGAATTGAGCGACGGTAAAATTAGCGGGCCCGGCAACTGCCAATACGCCAACGGAGACCGCTACGAAGGGCAATTTCTCAACGGTAAACCTCACGGTAAAGGCATCTATACCTTTAAAGAAGGAGGGCGTTATGACGGAGAATTTGCTGATGGAGAATTCAACGGCAAAGGCATCCGCGAATTTCCCAACGGCAACCGCTACGAAGGGGAATTTAAAACCGGCCAATTTGAAGGTATGGGAGTCTTTACAACCTCCAACGGTACACGCTATGAAGGCCCTTTTGTTGCCGGTTCTCCTAGTGGTAAAGGCGCGTTCACTTTCAGTAATGGAACTCGCTGCGAAGGCGAACTCAAAGACGGCAAAATTAGCGGTAAAGGCAATTGCGTATATGCAAATAAAAACCGCTATGAAGGAGACTTGCTCAACAATTTACCTCACGGACAAGGAATTTATACCTTTGCCGAAGGAGGGCGCTACGAAGGGCAATTTACTGAAGGACAATTTAACGGCAAAGGAATTCGAGAATACGGCAATGGAAATCGTTATGAAGGCGATTTTGTTAATGGCAAACCTCAAGGACAGGGAATTTTAACCTTTAAAGAAGGGGGAAGATATCAAGGACAATTTAACAATGGCGATTTCAATGGCGAAGGTGTCCAAGAATTTGCCAACGGCAATAGTTATAAAGGCAATTTTGTCAATGGTCAATTTCAGGGGCAAGGTACTCTTACTTTTGCGAAGGGCGGCAATTATACAGGCGAATTTCAAGCCGGGAAAATTAGTGGCAAAGGCATTTATACTTTTGCCAATGGCAATAGTTATGAAGGCACATTTAATGATGGCAAAATGAATGGCAAAGGTGTCTATAAATTTGCCAATGGTGATCGCTGTGAAGGGGAATTCAGCGATGGGCAATTCAACGGCAAAGGCGTTTGTGTTTATGCCAATGGAGATCGCTACGAAGGCGAATTTCTCAACGGGCAAAAACACGGTCAAGGTTCGTACGTCTATGCGGATGGAACAAAAGTAGAGGGAAATTGGCAACAGGGACAGCTTCAAAAATAGCTTGATAACCTCAAAGTTGGCGGCGGTTTATTTAGGCAGCTTTTTCAAAAGGCTGCCTACTTTCAATTTAACCCTAATCAATTAACTTACAGTGTTTCTAAAACTAAAAAAACCAATCAGACAGATTATCTCTTTATTGATGAGTTTTACTTTAGTTTTGCTCCTCAATAATTGCAGTCAATCCGCAACCGAAACCGGCCCCCAAATACTTTGGGATACCTACGGAATTCCTCATATTTTTGCAACCAATAATCAAAGCCTTTTCTACTCTTTTGGATGGGCACAAATGCAAAGTCATGGTAATCTGATTTTGCGTCTTTATGGGCAAGCGCGTGGGCAAGCTGCCGAATATTGGGGCGAAGATTATCTGGAATCTGATCGCTTAGTGCAAACTATGGGAATTCCTAATCGCGCCCAAGCGTGGTATCAAGCACAAAATACCATTTTTCGCAACTATATTGATGCTTTTACTGATGGCATGAATGCCTATATAAAAGAGCATCCAGAGGCGATCAGCGAAGAATTAAAAGTAGCATTACCCCTCACACCGGCAGACGTATTAGCTCACCAGCAGCGCGTGATCAATTTTACTTTTATAGTCGAGCCAGAAAACGTTGCAAAGCTTGCTCAAAATTCTGAAAATAACACCCCTAAAGGCTCAAATGGTTGGGCAATTGCTCCTTCGCATTCTCAAAGCGGAAATGCGATGCTTTTGGCAAATCCTCATTTACCTTGGTCAGATTTATATTTGTGGTATGAAGCGCAACTAACCGGCCCAGAAATTAACGCTTACGGCGCTACTCTTATTGGCTCTCCTATTTTAACAATTGCCTTTAACGATAACTTAGGATGGACTCACACCGTAAACACTCACGATGGATGGGATGCTTACCAATTAACCCTAGCTAAAGATGGCTATCTTTTTGATGGCAAAATTCAAAAGTTTGAGCAAGAAGAAAAAGTTTTAAAAGTTAAACAAAACAATGGAAATTTCCGCTCAGAAACTCTAGTAATACGGCGTTCTGTTCACGGGCCGGTTCTAACAGAAAAAGATGGTAAAGCCGTCGCCTTGCGGGTTGTCGGGCTCGATAAACCGGCAGCCCTTCAGCAGTGGTGGGATATGGCGAAAGCAAAAAATTTCAATGAATTTGAAACAACTTTAAAGCGCTTAGAAATTCCCATGTTTACGGTCATATATGCCGACCGCGAAGGGCATATTATGCACTTATTTAACGGTCAAGTTCCGATTCGGAAAAAAGGAGATTTTAAATATTGGTCTGGCATTATTCCCGGCGAAACATCAGAGACTTTATGGACAAAAACTCATCCCTATTCCGATTTACCACGAGTCATTGATCCGCCGAGTGGGTGGTTACAAAATGCCAACGATCCACCCTGGACTACAACTTTTCCCAGCCCGATTAAACCGGCCAATTATCCCCCCTACATGGCACCGCGAGGGCCGATGGATTTTCGGGCTCAGCGCTCAGCAAAAATGCTCTTAGAAGACGAAAAAATCTCTTTTGAGGAATTGATTAAATATAAACATTCCACTCAGGTAGAACTCGCTGAGCGCATCCTTGATGATTTAATTCCTGTCGCCAGAAAAGGCAGCGAAAAAGCCCGTCGTGCTGCGGAAGTTCTGGCGGCTTGGGATCGTAAAGTTGATGCAGAAAGTCGTGGTGCTGTGCTGTTTGCTTTTTGGGAAAAAGCGATGGATGAAGATAATTTATTTGCTAAACCTTGGAGCGAAAATGCACCCTTAACAACGCCAGACGGGTTGGCAAATCCAGTGGAGGCGGTGCGAGTATTGGAAGCAGCAGCTAATAAAGTTGAGGCGACTTATGGCGCATTAAACGTAGCCTGGGGGGAGGTTTTTAGATTGGCTTATCAAGGGGAAAATTTGCCGGCAAACGGGGGTGATGGTTCTTTGGGGGTATTTCGATCTGTGTGGTTTGCGCCTGGTAAAGAAAATCGTTTTCAAGCGGTTGCCGGTGATTCTTTTGTAGCGGCAATTGAGTTTTCTAATCCTGTTAAAGCAATGGCATTGAATAGTTATGGCAATTCTACTCAACCAAATTCGCCTCAAACCGGCGATCAATTGCAGTTATTTGCTGAAAAGAAATTGCGCCCTGTATGGCGATCTCGTTCAGAAATTGAAGCTCATTTGAGTTCGCGTCAGATGCTATCCCCTCAATTCAGTCGGTGAAATTTTTTGATTATTTATGGGCCGGTTTTCCATATTCCGTAGGGGCCGGTAAAAATATCCACCGGCTCCAATTAAAAATAAACCAAACGAAGAAATAGCATATAAAAAAGCCATACCGGCACCGGCACCTGTGCCAACAATTCCGCCAAAAATAACGGCTAAAAAACCTCCGGGTTGCATTGCCGGTTCAAAGATACGATCAGCAAGGGGCCCGGCTATTAATAAGCCAATTGCTGAGGCGATTTGAATACAAACTGCTCTGGTGGCGAAAACTCGGCCTTGAACTTCTGGCTCAACTTTCGCCAACCAGATCGCCTCGTTGGAAGTGCCGACAATGGGAAAATTCAGAGATGAGAAAAATTGAGCCGGTATCCAGATCGAAATTACTTGAGCGAGCCCAAAAACTGTTTTACTAAAGCCGGTGCCGACGATGCCGAGCAAAAAGCCGCGTATTCGCTGTTTGGGCCCACCCCAAATACTGATGACTGATGCGCCGACAACACCACCCACGCCGGCGGCTGAAAGGATATTACCGAGAATTCTGGGATCAGCAGCGGTGCGTGCCAAAATCATTGGCGAGTAGAGTGCAGCGCCGATGTCGTGAGCAAACCAAAAGAGGGAAACTGACACCAACAAAGCAACCAGGCTCGGACTTTTGGCAATGTAGCGGAATCCAAAGCTGAGTTCTTCCAACAGGTGAGGGCGAGTTGAGTTGGGATGAGGAGTGATTGCCGGCTGGGGTATTTTGACAAATAAAACTGTAGAAATCGCTATTGTAAAAGTTGCCAAATCAATCAAAAAAATCCCATTCAACCCTATAACAGAATAGAGAACCCCCGCCAATGTTGGAGCAATAATACTCGCGCTGTAAATTGCCAAAAAACTTAAACTGCTGGCGCGGCTGTAATGTTTTTCTGGCACCATTGTTGTAATGGTAGTTGAGTAGGCTAACTGCTGAAATTGTTCAAAAAAGCCGCTAATTGCTCCTGCAAGATATAAATGCCAAACTTGCAGGCTTTGGTTGACGTAAAGCAATAAAATAATGAGTGTTAACAGCGCTGACACAGCATCACTAATAATCATTAAAAACTTTCGATTCCAACGATCAACTAAAATGCCGGCAACCGGAGCTATCAAAATGCGCGACAATTGAGCAAAAAAAATAAATAAAGCCAAAGCCGTCGCTTGATTAGTAGACTCCCAAACCCAAATAGTCAGAGCAAAACCAGACATAGAACTGCCAATAATTGAAGCAGTTTGTCCAAGCCAAATTTGAATAAACTTTCGCATTATAAAACCCCCCCCAAAAACCCATCTGCATTTATCCGCGTTCATCCTACTTCAGCGGTTAAAAAAAAATCAAAACCAAGGCCATTGCTGACTAACCGGCGAAAAACCCTTATACTCCTCTATCACCTTATCCCGGTAAAGCTTCGCCAAATATCGCTGCCGCCAGATCACCAAACCACTAACAAAAAGCACAATCGTTAATAACCCAGTAATCGCATGAATTACCCGAAATAAAATTCCCCCATAACTGCCAATATGCAGAGGATAAAGAGCATTCAAAATCCGGTCAGCTAGAGAAAAAGAATAAATACTATCAACCCTTAATATTTCGCCACTGTATTGATCAAGGTAAATAGTGCTGCTGCCGTTTGGGTGAGCTTCATTAGGAAATCTTTTCCGCACTTTAAAAGTAGCTTCAGGAGTTGAAGGCAGAGAAATAAAAGTAGTTTTAGCCGGCAACAAAACTGTATCAACTTGGCGTAAAACTTCATCAAGATTTTGCCGCGAACCACCGGCTGGCGGATGAGAAACCAAGGCCGGCTGAGGTTTTTCATTCGTTAGCCGATAAATAGTTTCTTCAAAAGGCACATAAAAAATTATAGCTGTGCCTGTAGCAGCAATTAAGAGAAGATAAGCAACAGATGCAATGCCAGAAAAATTATGTAAATCGAATAAACTCCTCTGCCAGTGAACTTTCCAATTTATCAAAAATCCCCGCTCAAAATTGCGCCAACCTGTCCACAAAAACAAGCCGGTTAAAGCCAATATTAAAGTTAAAATTCCGCAAAATCCAACAAAGATGTGACCGAGTTCGCCCCCAGCTAATTCGGCGTGAATTGTAAACAGAAAACCCGTAAAAGTTTCTTTCCAAAGGCGTGAACCTTGGATGATGCCGGTGTAAGGATTGACGTAAACATTCAGCAATTCCTCACTTTTAGAAAGCATCGAAACTTGGCAAACTTCCTCAATTCCTCGCGGCAACAAAATACTAATAGCTTGGTTTTGGGGATAAGCTTTTTGGACAATTTGCAAGACAGTTTCTAGGGGAATTTTTTCGGCTTGAGGAATTACTTGCAAAAGTTGGGGATAAAGGAAATGCTCAATTTCGTCTCCAAAAACCAGCAAACTGCCGGTTAAAGCGATTACCGCAAGCAACATTCCTACCATCAACCCCAAATACAAATGCAGTGTCAATGCGAGTTTGCGGAACTTCATCTCGAAATTTTCCTCAAAGCCTGTACTGTTTTTCTCATCTAGTAGGCGTTTTTTTGGTGTATTGTAACGCCTACTTTTTGATTAGCTTAAATTACCCAGCCGATAAATAATTACCAGTCCAGACGGTAATTAACACTGAAAGTTAAACCTCGCGCTGCATAGTTAGAACTATCTGCACCAAAACCGGCTAGATATTGCGAAAGAACGGGAAAATATTCGTTATTCAATAAATTCTCGACTTTGAGTTGTAGCAGGCCATTTCCCACTTGAATTGTGCTGATGTAATCTAAGGTTACATAGCTACTAATAGGGCCACCATCTGAGCCATCTTCAAAGGCCCGATCCCGATTTCCAGAATATAAGAGTTGCAAACGATTACTCCATTCTGGTGTAGTTTGATTTTCCAGATAAGCTGTTAGTTTTACCGGGGGAATTCGGCTGCTATCTATGCCTATGTATTTTCCATCTTCGTCCTCATATTCGCCTTCCAGATAAGTAGCAGTCCCGCCAATTGACCAGGTTTTTTCCGGCTGCCAATCAACTGTAGCTTCTAAACCATAAATCCTTTCTGGGGCGCGAATAAGTTCCAACCGGCCTGTGTTGCCAACCGGCTGAAAACTTATTCCCAAATCAGAGGTATTATAAAAAGCAGCTAACGACATTTGCACCGTTGACCAGCCTCCTCGGATGCCAATTTCGTAGTTATTAACCTTCTGCGGTTGAGTGATGTTTAAAGAAGATTCAATCCCTACAAAATCATCAGGAGGTTGGCGGAGAATCCGAGCAAAATCTGGTACAGAGAAACCTTGAGAAAAGTTGCTAAATACACTAAAGTTTTCGTCAAGTTTATAGACTGCTCCTAAGTTAAAAACCGTTGCATCAAAATTCCGCTCTCCTCCTTGGATATTTCGCTCATTAAAGGTCGTGTAATCATCAACTCTTAAGCCGATGCGTTCGTGACGAATACCACCGCTTAAAATGACAATTTCATCAATATTCCATTCTAATTGACCAAAAAGGCCAAGGCTATTGTAATTGTAAGCAGGAACGAAAGGACGCTCAGCAATTTTCCGGTAAACCCGCCCTCCTGTTGCATCAAATTCATTGGGATCGTAAAGATCAAAATTCTGTTCGCTATCTTCGTTTACATAGTCCGCACCCCAAACTAATCGTACCTTTTCGTCACTAGATAAAGGTGTGGTAATTGCTAACCGGCCTCCTAATTGTTCAGTTCTGGTTCGAGAATTAGCAACGCCAACAAACGGGCCAAAGAAATCGGAGCTACGATAATCGGAAGGCACGCCTATATTAGAATTTCTTCGATAGTAAATCTGGCTTTGTAGGCTGCTACCAAAAAGGTTATCGTTGGTGTAGCTCAAATTAAAAAGTGTATTTCTATTTCCTGGTGTTTGCCCTCCAATAATATTTAAATTGCCGGTTTTGATGGCACGAGCTTTTTGCGTTCCCTCTTCATCATCAACGCTAAAATCTGGGATAACATCAGGATTTTGTGTTTCCAGATAGCGATTAAAGCTCAGTTGTAACCGTTGCTGGTCATCTAAATCTACGCCAATTTTGCCCAGTATGTTGAGAATTCTGCTGCTATCTCCGCCGAGTTCAAAATAGGGAATGCGATCACCTTGGGCATCGTAAAAAGCACCACTGCTTGCCAGAGAAACACTGCCGGTAAAATCAAAATTACCCTCTCTACCAGAAATACCATATTTACCATTAAAGCCTTGACCATCTTCGGTATTTGTTAAAGAGGTACTTGCACCTAATTCGACTGTAGAAGTTAGGCTATCTTCTGTTGGTCTGCGAGTAATAATGTTAATCACACCGCCGGTAGCTTGAGAGCCGTATATAGCGGTGGAACCACGCACTACCTCAATGCGTTCGATAGCGCTGGGATCGATAGTTCTAAATTCTCTGCCAAAAGATTGAATATTGGTGGTTTGCGGTACGCCGTCAATCAAAACAGAAACGTCACGGCCTCGTAAAGTTTGGCCATAGGTGGTGGTAGTTTGAGTTGGAGGCGCGAAACCTGGAACCTGATTTGCTAGAGCTTCTCCTATATTTCTCGATGGCCCTACCTGCTCCTCAATTTCTTCTGTGTCTATTACTGTTATGGAGCGCGGCACGTTGGTCACATTTTCTTCGATTCGGGTTGCAGTGACGACTATCTCAATTCGATCAGCCCCCGGTTGAGGCGTCACCCCTGGCTGGGCTGTTGGTTGGGTCGGTCTTCCTGGTTGGGCTGTTGGCGGTTGGGCTGTTGGCGGCTGCACTCCTGGCTCCACCGGCACCCCAGGTTGAGCTACAGGCGGCTGTACTCCTGGCTCCACCGGCACTCCTGGCTGGGCTGTAGGCGGCAAAGTTGGTAAAGAATCCACCGGCACTCCAGGCTGGACTGTAGGCGGCTGTACTCCGGGCTGCACCGGCGGCTGTGTTACCCCAGGAGGGGCCGGTGTTTGAGCCGTCCCGGTAGCCGGTTTTAAGCTGAGAATTGCACCCCCACCGCCTTGTTCCACCCGTGCCACTGGTAGCCCGCCCTGGCCAATCACTTTGATTCGGATACTGTTGGTATCTAAAGGAGTAACGGTTACAGCAGCAATTCCAGCAGCCGGGTTGTCTCGACGAAACTGATTTCCCCCCGCTAATCGCAGTTGAGCAGAGATAACATCAGCTTGTACAGTGTCGCCAAAACTGGTAGTAAAGACTTGCAGCGCTCTACCACCTTCAGTTTCTAAGACAACTTCAATGCCTTCTGGCGTAGGGTTGACGCGAACGGCAGTCACCTGCGCGATATTGGCCGCGCAAACCGACTGAGCGATTAGTGCCGAGGTGAATCCTGCCAGCCCAAGGCTGCTTAGTAATTGCTGCGATCTGTTCATTACTTTTTTTATTAATCAAAAATTGATGGAACTTCGGCTCTCTGGTTTGAGTTGCTTGCACAACACGATCTGTTACAGCCTTGCTGCTCTTCTATAACTTCTGAAACTACCCAATCGAAAACACAGCCCAGTTTTGGGCCCAAATCGATTTGATTGTCCCGTCGCTAACGGGCTTGGTTTGAGAATGCTGGAGGTACGGGAGGACGCGCCCCTCAGTCAGTTAGGAGAGTCAACAAGTTCTCTAGGCTGGCGTGCCCCTGGGTTAGAGCAAGAAGTCCCTAGAGCCTTAATAAGAAAGTATGTTAATTAGATACCAGAGCTATCACGCCTGTCAAGCCTAAATTAATGAAAATTACTTTCAATTTAATCTGGGAGATCAGACCCCTCTCGAATGTGGTCAGATGTGCCTAAACTGCCCACTCCAACAAGCTTATAAGGCAATTCGTCGAAACTCTCCGGCCCCTGTTAAAAAAGATTTTCATATATAAAAAGACACAAACCAACAGAATTACTAAACTATTATTGAGAATTACTACCAAGTAAGCTACTGTACTTAAAGTCAATAGCTGTAAAGCATAGCTGTGAATCGCCCCAGATCCTTGGGACTTGACGTGATAGCGATCAACAGGAAGACTTCAAAACCAACGCTTTTTACCCCTTTTAAGCGCTTGTATCTGAACTGAAGACTAAAACGGCCCAAACAGGAGACTCGTGACACCCGCCAGCGATTCCCAGCGGGAAAGGCCATTTTGAGAAATTTTGATCTAACCCCTTGGCCTGCTGCAAACAAGACTTTTAGGTTAAGAGAAATCCATGAGTGACAACAGCATTAACGGAAAGCAACTCACCCAAAGTTCTGCCACTTTAGTAGAACTTCTCCAAAACCGAGCGCTCCACCAACCAGAGCAAAAATATACATTTCTGGCAGATGGAGAAACCGAAACAGCCAGCTTGACTTACCGAGAGTTAGACAAGCTCGCGCGGGCACACGCCGCACGGCTTCAAGCTTTGGGTATGAGTGGCGAACGAGCCTTACTGCTGTTTCCCCCAGGATTGGACTATTTAGCCGCATTTTTCGGATGTTTGTACGCCCAAGTTATTGCAGTTCCCCTTTATCCGCCAAAGCTGAAACGCAATTTAGGGAAAATTAGCGCCATCGCCAAAGACTGCGAGGCAACAATAGCCCTAGCGCCCGCCCGACACCTGGAAAATTTAGAGCAGCTATGCTCGCAAGCGCCAGAACTCAAAACCCTGCGCTGGCTGGCAATAGAAACGCTTTACGATGACAGCCAAAAATGGCAACCGCCGCAAATTAAACCGGATGAAGTGGCTTATCTTCAGTACACTTCCGGCTCAACCTCCACACCGAAAGGCGTGATGGTAAGCCATGCAAACGTTCTATACAATATTGAATACATTCACCGAGGCTTTCAGCACGACTCCGACAGCGTAGCCGTTACATGGCTTCCCCCCTTTCACGACATGGGGTTAATTGACGGATTGCTCAAACCCCTTTATATGGGGATTCCGTGTTACTTTATGCCACCGGCAGCCTTTACTCAGCGCCCGATTCGTTGGCTAGAAGTTATTTCTCGCTACAAAGCCACCCACAGCGGCGGCCCAAATTTTGCTTATGAGTTATGTTCGCGCAAAATTTTCTCTGAGCACAAAAAAAACTTAGATTTGAGCAGTTGGCGCGTTGCCTATAACGGCGCAGAACCGATCAATAAAGAAACTCTCGAACAATTTAGCGAAGCTTTTAAAGAGTTCGGATTTCGTGCTGATGCCTTTTGTCCGGCTTACGGAATGGCAGAAACAACGCTGAAAATTTCCACAGTTAGCAGCACAGAAACACCGGCTTTTTTAGCAGTAAAAGCAGAGGCGCTGGAAAACAATCAAATACTAGAAGCTTCACCAGAAGAGCAAGAAATCAGAACTTTAGTAGGCTGCGGTTTTCCAGATTTTGGCACTAAAGTTATCATTGTTAATCCTGAAACTTTGAGAGAGTGCGCTGCAAACGAAGTAGGAGAAATTTGGGTAGCCGGTGAAACTGTGGCGCGAGGTTATTGGAATCGCCCAGAAGAGACAGAAAAAACTTTTCAAGCCTATCTTTCTGATACAGGAGAAGGGCCGTTTTTAAGAACTGGAGATTTAGGCTTTTTACGCGAGGGAGAACTGTTTATTACAGGCCGGCTTAAAGATTTAATTATTATTAGAGGTCGCAATCTTTACCCGCAAGATATAGAGAGAACAGCAGAACGTAGTCATGCCGGTTTACGTTTGGGGGCTAATGCAGCATTTTCTGTGAAAGTGAGCGGTGTTGAACAAATGGTTATTGTTCAAGAATTAGAAAGTCGCAAAGTGCCGGCGAATAGCGAAGAAATTCTAAGCGCCATCCGTGACAGAATTGCGGTGGAATATGAGGTGCAAACTTATGGAATTTTGCTGATAAAACCTGGCAGCATTCCGAAAACAACTAGCGGCAAAATTCAACGCCGCGCCGCCTATGCAGAGTTTTTAGCTGGCAACTTGGAAGTTGTGGCTAGTAGCATTTTAGAAATATCTGATTTTGTTGAAATTGAAAATAAGCTGACGCGAGAAAATCTGCTAACAGCCGGTTTAGAAGAACAGCAGACACAGTTAGAAAACTATTTGCGACAGCAGGTAGCGCGGGTTTTGAAAGTTAGTTTGGCTCAAATTGAATCAGCCCAAGATTTTAGGAATTTTGGCTTTGATTCGTTGACGGTGTTTGAGTTTAAAAATCTCATCGAAGCTGACTTAAAAATAGGTTTAGCAATTGAAGACTTATTTGAGGAATTGAGCATTTCTCAATTGGCAGAAAAGATTTTAGGAAAATTGACAAAAGAGCCGATTAGTGCTTTTATTCAGCCAGTTTCTCGGCTTGAAAATATACCCCTGTCTTTTGCTCAAGAACGCTTGTGGTTTTTTGATCAATTGGAACCAGGAAATCCTTTTTATAACCTTTGCGGTGCAGTTCGGATGACAGGAGAAATTAATGCCGAAGCACTCAGACAAAGTATTGAGAAAATTATCGACCGGCACGAGATTTTGAGAACAAGTTTTACAAGTGCCGAAAAACAACCCATACAAGTTATTAAGGCTGTTGGTAATTTTTGGTTGCCGATTATAGATTTAAGTAATTTTGATGCTTGCAAACGCGAAGAAAAAGTGCAAAAACTGTCTGCGGAAGAAGCAAAATTACCGTTTGATTTAACTCAAGCTAATTTGCTCCGGGCTAAACTTTTGCGCTTATCTGAAAGTGAACATATCCTGCTTTTATCGGCACACCATATCATTTTTGATGGTTGGTCTTTGGGCGTGTTTTTGCGAGAATTAGCCGCATTTTATCAAGGTTTTGTTGATAATAATTTAGCCGAAATTCCAGCTTTGCCGGTTCAGTATGCAGACTTTGCAAATTGGCAACGTCAACAGATGCAAGGAGAAAAAGTAGAAACTCAACTTGCTTACTGGAAAGAGCAATTAAAGGGTAGCGAAACAATTTTAAATTTACCCACAGATTTTGCTCGCCCTGCTGTTCAAAGTTATAAGGGAAGCCGGCAATTATTTGAATTGCCAGAGCATTTAACAGAGGCAATTAAGCAATTAAGCCGAACGGAAAAAACAACTGTATTTATGACGTTGTTGGCAGCATTTAAAACGCTGCTTTATCGTTACACCGGCCAAGAAGATATCCTCATCGGTTCACCAATTGCCGGTCGTAATACCAGCGAAACTGAATCATTAATTGGATTTTTTGTCAATACTTTAGTTTTGCGGTCTAACTTAACCGGCAATCTAACTTTGCGAGAATTGCTTGCTCAAATTCGGGAGGTAAGTTTAGGCGCTTATGCACATCAAGAATTGCCGTTTGAAAAGCTTGTAGAAGAATTACAACCAGAGCGTAATTTAAGTCATGCGCCCCTATTTCAGGTGATGTTTGCTTTTCAAAATGCCTCAGAATTCGCGTTAGAATTGCCTGGTTTAAGTTTAAACTGCCAACAAATCCACACCGGCACCACAAACTTTGATTTAACCCTCGAAATAGAAGCCACAGAAACAACGATTAAAGGCTGGTTTGAATACAGTACAGATTTATTTAAACCGGCAACTATTGCCCGAATGACAGGACACTTTCAAAATTTATTAGAAAGTATCGTTGCCAATTCCGCCGCACGGCTGTCAGATTTATCTTTGCTTACAAAAGCAGAAACTCAGCAGCTTTTATTTGAGTGGAATAATACTCAAACAAATAACTTTCAAAATACCTGCATTCATCGCTTATTTGAAGCACAAGTGGCAAAAACTCCTGATGCTGTGGCGGTGCAATTTGAATGCAAAACTCTTACTTACCGCGAACTCAATGAGCGAGCGAATAAACTTGCACATTACCTGCAATCTTTTGGGGTAAAACCTGATGTGATTGTTGGGATATATATGCAGCGCTCATTTGATGCAATTGTGGCTATTTTAGGGGTATTAAAGGCCGGTGGTGCTTATGCAGCGCTCGATCCGAACTATTCCAAAGAGCGCCTCGCATTCATGCTAGAAGATGCAGAAATTCGGGTATTGCTAACGCAAGCGGAATTAAAAGCACAAATAGCGGCGACAAATAATATTTATGTGATTTGTTTGGATGCAGAATGGGAGAGAATTGCTAAAGAAAATTCAGCTAATCCTGAGAGTGCAGTTCAGCCAGAAAACCTTGCTTATGTTATCTATACATCGGGTTCTACCGGCAAGCCAAAAGGAGTGATGGTAGAGCATAAATCTTTGGCAAATTATACTCAAGCTGCGAGTATTGAATATGGCATTAAAGCCGGTGATAAAGTTCTACAATTTGCTTCTCTGAGTTTCGACGCCAGCGCTGAAGAAATTTATCCTTGTTTAACGCAAGGAGCAACTTTGGTATTGCGTGGGTATTCGATGTTAGATAGCGTTTCTTCTTTCCTCAAAAAGTGTCAGGAATGGCAAATAACTATATTAGATTTGCCGACAGCTTATTGGCGAGAATTAACTGCTAGACTCAGCAGAGAAAAACAAGAATTTCCGCCATCAGTACGCTTGGTAATTATTGGCGGAGAAGCGGCGCTTTTAGAGTCGCTGAAACAGTGGAGAAATTGCGTATCAGAAAAAGTGCGCCTCGTCAATACTTACGGCCCTACAGAAACAACAATTGTGGCTACATGGTGCGAGTTATCTGGGGAATTTTCTACAGCAAAATCGGTGTCAATTGGTCGTCCTATTCCCAATGTTTGTATTTATGTGCTGGGTGAGAATTTGCAACCTGTTCCAATTGGGGTAGCGGGGGAACTTTATATTGGCGGTGCGGGGGTTAGCAGAGGTTATATTAATCGCTCTGAGCTAAATTCTGAAAAGTTTATTGCTAATATTTTTAGCAATGTAGAAGGTGAGAAACTTTACAAAACCGGCGATTTGGTACGTTATCTTCCTGATGGAAATTTAGAATTTATTGGGAGAACTGACAGGCAAGTAAAAATTCGGGGTTTCCGTATTGAGTTGGGAGAAATTGAATCTGCACTAAGTCAATATCCAGATGTTGCGGAAGCAGTAGTTATTGTGCGGGAGGAAGATTTAGGTGATAAGCATTTAGTTGCTTATGTTGTTTTAAATTCACAGGATTCGCAGGCGAGACGCCTGCGCCACTGGATGCGAGATAAGTTGCCTGAGTATATGATACCGGCCAGTTTTGTGTTTTTAGAATCACTGCCATTAACTACTAATGGTAAAGTTGATTTCAAGGCACTTCCTGCACCATTACCAAACACATCCGAAGTCGATTTTATCGCACCTCAAACTTTAGAAGAGAAAGTTTTAGCTAATATTTGGGCTGAGGTTTTGGGTGTGGAAAAGGTGGGAAGAGAAGACAACTTTTTTGAGTTGGGAGGTCACTCTTTACTGGCAACTCAATTGATTGCTAAAGTGCGTGATGCGTTTCAGGTTGAAATATCACTGCGAGCTTTATTTCAATCGCCGACGGTGGCAAATTTGGCGGCGGTGATAGCCGAGGCAAAAAACACAGAACAAGAGCCGATTTTTTCGCTGCCGGTGATTACTCCAAATGTGGAAAATCGCTACCAAGCTTTTCCGCTTAACGAAATGCAGCAGGCATACTGGATTGGCAGAAATAGCTTTTTTGAAATGGGTAATGTTGCCATTCACGGTTATGTAGAAATTGAGAGCGATAATTTAGATTTAGAGCGGTTTTCTTTGGCATGGCAGCGAGTTGTAGAACGTCACGATATGCTGCGAGCAATAGTTTTGCCAAATGGAGAACAGCAAATTTTAGAAAAGGTGCCGGTGTATAAAATTGAGGTTTTTGATTTGCGAAATATTGATGCAGAATTGGCCGGTGAAAAACTAGAAGAAATTCGCAATCGCCTTTCCCACCAAGTGCTACCTTTGGATCGTTGGCCGCTTTTTGAAATTTGCGCTTGCCAAATTACAGATCGCCGTACTCGTCTGCACATTAGTATTGATGCTTTGTGCATAGATGGCTGGAGTTTTCAAATTTTATTCGGAGATTTGGTGAAGTTTTACACCAATCCAAATATCGAAATTTTACCCTTGGAACTTTCTTTCCGTGATTGCGTATTAGCCACTATTGCTTTAGAAAAATCACCTTTATTTGAGCAGTCTTTAAACTACTGGCGAAATCGCTTAAAAACGCTGCCACCGGCCCCAGAATTACCCCTGGCCAAACAGCCAAATTCCTTGACGCAACCGCGATTTAAACGCTGGAGTAATCGTTTAGATGCAGCAACCTGGCAGCGTCTTAAAACCCGCACTGCTCAAGCCAATCTCACACCCACCGGCTTATTATTAGCTGCATACGCAGACATTCTTTCTCTGTGGAGTAAAACGCCTCGCTTTACACTTAATGTGCCGCGTTTTAATCGCCTTCCTTTGCATCCTCAAGTTGAGGAACTGATCGGCGAATTTGCTTCATTTACTTTGCTGGAAGTAGATAACTCAAATCGAGAAAGTTTTGAGAAAAAAGCAAAACGTTTGCAAGAACAATTATGGCAAGATTTAGAGCACCAATATGTTAGCGGTGTGCGAATTTTGCGAGAACTTGCCCAAGCGCAAGGTACCACCGCAACACTGATGCCGGTTGTATTCACTATCGATCCACAAAATGCGCCTGGGGAAGATAATTCAATTTTTTCTATGATTGAAAAATTGGGAGAATTAATTTATATAATCGGTCAAACGCCGCAAGTTTGGATAGATGCACAATTTACCGAAACTGCTGAGGGGTTGTCTTTTAGCTGGGATGCGGTGGAAGACCTTTTTCCGCAAGGCATGATTGATGATATGTTTGATGCCTATTGCCGGCTGTTACAAAGCCTCGCCACAGAAGAGGAAACGTGGCACAAAACGGCACGAAAGATGCTACCCCCGGCACACTTGCAACAAAGAGCGGTTGTTAACGGCATCAATGCACCTATACCTGATGTCTTGCTGCATGAGTTATTTGCTCACCAAGTGAAGCTGCGGGCACAGGAAGCAGCGGTGATTACGAGTAAAGTTACTCTCACATATAACCAGTTATTCCGTCTTTCCAATCAAGTTGGGCATCGATTGCGACATTTAGGCGTTCGTCCTAATCAATTAGTTGCCGTTGTGATGGAGAAAGGATGGGAGCAAATTGTGGCTGTGCTGGGGATTTTGGCATCTGGGGCCGCTTATTTGCCTGTAGATGCGGCGCTACCACAAGAACGGCTGTTGTATTTGCTTGAAAATGGCGAAGTTCAGTTTGTTTTGACGCAATCTTGGGTAAATCAGCGCTTCGTGTGGCCGGCTGGTGTGCAGCGAATATGCGTTGATACTGATGAATTGAGGGGAGAAAGTGAGGAAGCTTTGGTGCCGGTGCAGCAACCAGAAGACTTAGCTTATGTGATTTATACTTCAGGTTCCACCGGCTTGCCGAAAGGCGTTGAAATTGCCCACCGAGGCGTTGTAAATGCCATCCTGCACACCAACGAAGTTTTTAAGGTAGGTGCTTCGGATCGCGCTATTGCAGTGACGGCGCTGCATCACGATATGTCGGTTTATGACATTTTTGGGTTGCTGGCTGCCGGTGGGGCAATCATTATTCCCGATGCTGCAAAACGGCTAGATCCTTCTCACTGGGCGGAATTGATGCTCAAAGAGGGCGTCACAATTTGGAATTCGGTGCCGCCGATGATGGAAATGCTGCTTGATTACGCTGCCGGTCGAAATGATGTGCTACCAGTGTGCTTGCGCTGGGCATTTTTAGGAGGAGATTGGATTCCGGTGACGCTGCCTGAACGGTTGGGGCAACTCGTGGACAAATGCCGCGTTGTCAGTGTCGGCGGGCCCACTGAAACGACTCTTTGGAATATTTGGTATGTGGTGGAAAACGTCGATCCGTCTTCAATACCTTCGCCAAATGGAAAAACGGACTCATTGGTAGGTTGGGTTGAGGAACGAAACCCAACTAATGAGATCAATTCAACTAATGAGTTGGGTTTTGCTGCGCTCAATTCAACTAATGAGTTGGGTTTTGCTGCGCTCAACCCAACCTACAAAAAATCTCAAAGGAAATGTTTTTCCCAGAGCATTCCTTACGGGAAGCCAATTGTTAATACAAAGTATTACATTTTGAATGAAAAATTGGAAGATTGCCCCGTATGGGTTGCCGGTGAAATGTGTTGTGCTGGAGTAGGTTTAACTAAAGGATATTGGCGAAATGAAGAAAAAACAAAAGCCAGTTTTATCACCCATCCTGTCACCGGTGAAAAGTTGTATCGAACAGGAGATTTAGGGCGCTATTTACCTGATGGCAATATCGAATTTTTAGGGCGAGAAGATTTCCGTTTAAAAATTCGTGGATATCGCATTGAAGCAGGAGAAATAGAAGCCGCGTTAAATGAGCATCCAGCAGTCAAAACATCGATTGTTACAGCTTTTGGAAAAAATCACAGTCAAAAACGCTTAGTCGTGTATATTTTGCCTCAACAAAATGCTGTACCCGCAACTTGCGAATTGCGACAATTTTTGAGCGAAAAACTGCCAGATTATATGGTGCCGTCGGCATTTGTAATCATCGATAAACTGCCACTTTCTGCGAATGGCAAAATTAACCGTAAAGCATTGCCTGAACCCGATGCAGCAATTCCAGAACAAAAGACTTTTATTGAACCTCGCACACCCGTTGAGGAAATGCTGGTGAGAATTTGCTCAGAAGTTTTGGGCATTGAAAAACTCAGTGTTTCCGATAACTTTTTTGAACTTGGCGGAAATTCGCTTTTAGCAATTCAATTAACTGGAAAAGTGCGAGAATCTTGTCAAGTAGAATTGCCGCTTTGCGAGATTTTTGAAAGGCATTCACTGGCTGGTCTTGCCGAAAAAATTTCCGAAAGAAAATCTCAACAAATCACCGTAGAAGAACCAATAATTGCCCCCGTCTCCCGCTCCGCCTATCGCATGAAACTATCCTCCTTGAGCTAACTAAAAAACCCTCCCACCAACTCCAACCCTTTAACCTATCCGCGTCCATCCCATCTGCGTTCATCTGCGTTTATCTGCGGTTAAAAAATAAACCCCACCAAAAAAAACCATGACAGTTTACTCTTCCCAAAAACCCACCACCGAAACCTCCGCCACCACAAACTTTACCGAAGAAGAAGTATTTGTATTCCCCACATCCTTTGCCCAGCAAAGACTATGGTTTATCGATAAATTTGAACCTGGTAATCCTTTTTATAACCTACCAGCAGCTTTATTGTTAAAAGGCCGGTTAAATGTGCCGGTGCTAGAGCAAAGTTTTAAAGAAATTATTCGCCGGCACGAAATTTTGCGGACGACATTTGCAACTGCGGAAGGACAGCCGGTGCAGGTAGTACGGCAAAACTTTAATTTCCGGTTACAGGTTTTAGACTTGCAACAATTACCAGAAAATCAACGAGAAGGGGAAGTTAAAAAACTAGCAACAGAAGAAGCTAAAAAGCCCTTTGATTTAACAAAAGGTGAGCTTTTAAGAGCTACAGTCCTTCACTTAAATTCTCAAGAATACGTCCTATTACTTACCCTGCATCATATTATTTTTGATGGGTGGTCAATTGGTGTTTTTCTGAAAGAATTAGCAGCCCTTTATGAAGCATTTTTGAATGGTAAAAAATCCCCACTTCCTCAACTTGCTATACAATACGCGGATTTTGCAATTTGGCAGCGGGAATGGCTTTCGGGCGAACGCTTGGAAACTCAACTTAACTACTGGAAAAAGCAGCTTAGTGGCGCACCTCCTTTGCTAGAATTGCCAGCCGACCGGCACCGGCCTGCTGTGCAAACTTATCGCGGTGCAAAAGAATCTTTTTTGATTCCAAAAACGCTGACTAAAGCACTGAGAAATATCAGCCGGCAAGAAAATGTCACGCTGTTTATGACGCTGTTAGCAGCCTTTAAAACCCTGCTTTATCGCTATACAGGACAGTCTGATATCTGCGTTGGTTCTCCTATTGCTAACCGCAACCGGCCAGAAATTCAAGGGTTAATCGGCTTTTTTGTCAATACCTTAGTATTGCGAACAAATTTGTCAGAAAGTCTCTCATTTAAGCAGTTACTCGTTCGCATTCGAGAGATAACTTTAGCAGCGTATAATTACCAAGATTTGCCTTTTGAGAAACTGGTTGAAGAATTACAACCAGAGCGAAATTTGAGCTATAATCCGCTGTTTCAGGTGGCTTTTGTGTTGCAAGATGCGCCGGTTGCTGCTGAGTCTTTGCCTGGGTTAAATATCTCGATTTTAGATGTAGAAAATCAGACTTCAAAAGTAGATTTAACGCTGCATTTAGAAGAAAATGGGGAAGAAATTAACGGCCATTTTGAATACAGCACCGATTTATTTGATGCAGCTACTATTAACCGGATGACGGGGCATTTTCTGACGTTGCTGGAAGGGATAACGGCTAACCCAGATCGAGCAATTGAAGAGTTGCCAATCTTGGGAGAAAAAGAGCAGTATCAGTTGTTGGTTGAGTGGAATAAAACCGACAGCGACTATAGCAGTGAGCGTTGTATTCATCAATTATTTGAAGCACAGGTAAACCAAACTCCTGATGCGGTGGCGGTGACGTTTGAAAACCAAAAAATCACTTACGGCGAACTGAACGAGAAAGCCAATCAACTCGCACATTACCTAAAAGAAATTGGCGTAAAATCTGAAGCTTTGGTGGGTATTTGTGTTGAGCGTTCATTGCATACAATTATTGCGATTATTGGGGTTTTAAAAGCCGGTGGTGCTTACGTTCCACTTGATCCAGCTAACCCCCAGGAACGCCTTAGTTTTATCCTCAAAGACACACAGTTAAAGGTGTTGCTGACTGAAGAAAAGTTGTTGCCAAACTTACCTGAATGCAACGCTAAATTTGTTTGCCTTGATGCAGATTTTTCTCAATACAGTAAAGAAAATCTTGATAGCGAAATCTCTGCCGAAAATCTTGCCTATATTATTTATACTTCTGGTTCCACCGGCACCCCCAAAGGCGTTTTAATTCCTCACTCAAACGTTGTTCGTTTGTTTGCTGCTACCCAGTCAAATTACAACTTCAATCAGCAGGATGTGTGGACACTGTTTCACTCTTATGCTTTTGACTTTTCCGTATGGGAAATTTGGGGTGCTTTGCTATACGGTGGACGATTGGTAATTGTGCCTTATTCTGTCAGCCGAACCCCTGAAGATTTTTATAAATTGTTATGCGAAGAACGAGTTACTGTTCTTAATCAAACACCTTCGGCATTTTATCAGTTAATCAAGGCGGAAGAATCGCTAGGAATTTCTCAAGATTTGAGTTTGCGGTTAGTGATTTTTGGGGGAGAAGCTTTAGACTTAAAAGCTTTAAATCCTTGGTTCAACCGGCATGGCGATCAGCAACCACAACTTGTCAATATGTACGGCATTACAGAAACAACTGTTCATGTCACTTATCGACCGCTGACTATGGCTGATTTAAGTAAAAATGCGAGTGTTATTGGTCGTCCAATTGCTGATTTACAAGTGTATTTACTTGATCAAAACCGGCAGCCGGTTCCTATCGGTATTCCGGGTGAAATTTACGTTGGGGGTGCCGGTGTTGCACGGGGATATCTCAATCGGGCCGAATTAACAAATGAGCGGTTTATTGCCAATTGTTTTAATAACAATTCCAGCGCTAAACTGTACAAGTCGGGAGACTTAGCTCGTTATTTACCAAATGGCGATTTAGAATATTTGGGAAGAATAGATAACCAAGTAAAAATACGCGGTTTTCGCATTGAATTAGGAGAAATTGAAGCCGCATTAGGAGAGCATCCAGATGTCGCGCAGGCTGTGGTTATAGTGCGGGAAGATGTACCGGGTGAAAAACGTTTAGTTGCTTATATTGTTTCTAATTCAACACAGTGGGGCGTGGCAGGACGTGCGCCTAAAAACGGCGAGTTAATTAGCAAGCTGCGCTGCTTTTTGAAAGAAAAATTACCAGAATACATGGTGCCGCCTGCCTTCGTTTTGCTAGAGGCTTTGCCTTTAACTAATAATGGCAAAATTGACCGCCAAGCTTTGCCGAAACCGGAAAGAGATCGCGGGCAAATTTCTGAAAAATTTGTCAAACCCAGCACGCCGGTTGAGCAAATCCTCGCTGAAATTTGGGCGCAGGTTCTAGGTTTAGAACAAGTTGGCGTTGAGGATAATTTCTTTGAATTGGGCGGCGATTCTATCCTCAGTATTCAAGTGATTTCTAAAGCAAATCAAGTCGGGTTAAAACTTACACCCAAACAACTGTTTCAACATCAAACAATTGCCCAATTAGCCACCGTAGCAGATGCGGATCAGGTAAACAAAACTGAACCAGAATTAATCACCGGCACAGTTCCTTTGACACCGATTCAACATTGGTTTTTTGAGCAAAATCTTTTAGATCCGCATCACTGGAATCAGGCTGTGCTTTTAGAATTGCGCCAACCTCTTGAGCCTCTATTAATTGAGCGGACTTTGCAAGAATTGCTGAAACACCACGACGCACTACGTTTGCGTTTTGAGCGAGGCGAATTTGGCTGGCAACAAGAGATTATTAATCCAGAAAAAAATGTGCCGTTTAGCCGCGTTAATTTGTCTTTGCTGCCTCCAGAAGAGCAAGAAATGGCTTTTCAAACCAGCGCTTCCCAATTGCAAGCTAGTTTGAATTTGTCAGAGGGTGCGGTGCTTCGTGCTGCCTTATTTGATTTTGGTGAACGCCGATTAAATCGTCTGTTATTGGTGATTCATCATTTAGCTGTTGATGCTGTTTCCTGGCGAATTTTGATTGAAGATTTCCAAATAATTTATGAGCAAATTAGCCGTAATGAAACGGTTACTTTATCACCCAAAACAACCTCCTTTAAAACTTGGGCGGAACGCTTGCAAAAGTGGGGAAAATCCGAGGAATTACAGGAAGAGTTAAATTACTGGCTGGCTTTGTCTGATAAGCAAGTTTCTCGTTTGCCGATAGATTCCCACAAAGCTAATTTAGTGGTTTCTGAAAAGACAGCATCAGTTTCTTTGAGTGTTGAAGAAACCAAAGCGCTTTTGCAAGAAGTACCGGCTGCTTACCGCACTCAAATTAATGATGTATTGCTGACTGCTTTAGCTCAAGTTTTTGGCCGGTGGACGGGTAGCAATTGTCTGTTACTTGACTTAGAAGGACACGGAAGGGAAGATATTTTTGAAGATGTCAATCTATCGCGTACAATAGGCTGGTTTACCTCAGTTTTTCCTCTGCTGATAAATTTAGTAAAACCTGCTGATTTAGGAACTGCGCTTAAATCAGTGAAAGAGCAGTTACGCAGTGTACCAAATCGCGGTATCGGTTTTGGTGTTTTAAAATATTTGAGCGGAGAAATTGGGGAAAAATTAAACAATTTGCCGCAATCTGAGGTATGCTTTAATTATCTTGGACAGTTTGACCAAGTGTTGCCAGAATCTTCTTTATTAATGTTATCCTCAGAGCCAAGTGGGCCGATTCGCAGCCCGCAGGGAAATCGCCGTTATTTAATCGAAATTAATGCGTTTATTGTCGGCGGAAAACTACAAATAGATTGGACGTACAGCGAAAATATCCACCGTCAAGAAACGATTGAAAGTTTAGCGGTGGAATTTATAAAAGCCCTGCGATTAATAATTCAATACTGTCAGTCTTCGGACGCTGCCGGCTTTACTCCTTCTGACTTTGCTGAGTTTAAGTGGAGCCGGTGGGAGCAAGACGATTTAGATAATATTGCTGCAATTTTAGGAGAGATGTAATGAATATGCTCAAAGGCAATATCGAAGATTTTTATCCCTTATCTCCCGCACAGCAGGGCATTCTCTTTCATGCCCTTTACCAGCCAAAATCGGCGGTATATTTTGGGCAATTGATGTGTGTCTTGCGTGGCTCTCTTAATGTTTCAGCGTTTAAAAAAAGTTGGCAAAAAGTTGTAGACCGGCACCCCATTTTGCGGACTTCTTTTGTCTGGGAGAATTTGAAAGAGCCGGTGCAAGCTGTCCGCAAACAAGCAGAAATTTCTTGTCAGCAAATGGACTGGCGCTTTCTTTCTGATACCCAACAAAAACAGCAGCTAGAAACTTTCTTGCAAGCTGATCGAGAGCAGGGTTTTGAGCTAAAATCTGCTCCCCTAATTCGCATTGCTTTGGCGCAGTTACATGAAGATGCTTTTCAGTTTATTTTAAGCCACCATCACTTAGTTTTAGATGGGTGGTCACTTTCTATCGTTCTGGATGAAGTTTTTTCCTTTTATCAAGCCTTTTGTCAGGGTGAGGAATTGCAACTAAAACGTCCTCGTCCTTATCGAGATTACATCGCATGGTTGCACCAGCAAGATTTATCTGCGGCTGAGTTATTTTGGCGCTGCACTCTTAAAAATTTTGCGGCTCCAACTTCGCTGAGCCGGGGTAATTTTGTCGGAGAGAATAAGTTAGAAATCAACGGTGAAAAGCAGGTTAAATTTTCTGCAAAAACCACCGCTGCATTGCAATCTTTGGCTCGTCAACATCAGTTTACTCTAAATACTCTTGTTCAAGCAGCTTGGGCTTTACTTTTGAGCCGGTATAGTGGCGAAGAAGATGTGGTTTTTGGGGCAGTTGTTTCTGGGAGAACACCTGATTTAGCCGGTGCTGAATCTGTGGTTGGGTTGTTTGTAAATACTCTGCCGGTGCGTGTCAAAATTAGCCCAAAAAATTCTCTTTTATCTTGTTTAAAACAAATTCAGGCTCAACAATTTGAGGCGCGACAGTACGAATACAGCCCCCTTGTAGAGGTGCAGCGGTGGAGCGAAATTCCCCGTAATTTGCCTTTATTTGAGAGCCTTTTTGTTTTTGAAAATTATCCTTTTGATGATGCGTTGCAGGAGGGAGTTCATAACTTAAAAATCCAAAATATTCGCTCTTTAGAAACAACGAATTATCCTCTGACGCTGATCGCAGTGCCAGGGGAAGAATTGACAATCAAAATTATTTTTGATGGCAATTGCTTTGAAGAAAATACGATTGTGCGGATGCTGGGACACCTGCAAACTTTACTTGAGGGAATGGCTGCTAATCCCCACGCTAAACTATCAGAATTACCCCTATTGAGCGCTGCTGAAAAGCAACAAATGCTCGTAGATTGGAATAATACCGAAGCTGAATATCCCCACAATTCCTTAATTCAGCAATTATTTGAAGCGCAGGTAGAAAGAACTGCGGATGCAGTGGCGGCAATTTGCGAAAATCAACAATTGACTTACCGCGAGTTGAATGCTAAAGCCAATCAAATAGCGCATTATCTGCAATCTCTAGGGGTAAAAAAAGCAACTTTAGTAGGCATTTGTTTAGAGCGTTCTCTGGAAATGGTAGCGGCAATTTTGGGTATTCTTAAAGCCGGTGCTGCTTATGTTCCTCTCGATCCTGCCTATCCCCAACAACGTCTTGCTTTTATGTTGGCAGATGCAAAAGTTTCTGTGCTTTTGACTGAGAAAAAGCTCCTAGAAATTCTCCCCGAACATAACGCCAAAATTGTATTTATAGATGCTGATAAAGAAGAGATTGCCCAACAAAGTGATGAGAATCCTGCCGTTAAAGAGGGGTTTGATAACTTAGCTTATCTCCTCTATACTTCTGGCTCCACCGGCACCCCCAAAGGCGTACTAGGCACTCACCGAGGTGTAATTAATCGCTGTTTTTGGAACCCCTACCCCTTTACTGAGGGAGAAATTTGCTGTCAAAAAACCTCCTTAAATTTTGTTGATTCTGTCTGGGAAATTTTTGCTCCTTTGCTGCATGGTTTGGCAACTGTTATTATTCCCAATCAAGCAGTTAAAGATATTAACCAATTCGTGGAAATTTTAGCAAAGCAAAATGTAACGCGGTTGGTGTTGGTTCCTTCTTTGTTGCGGGTTATCTTAGATTCTTTCCCCAATTTAGACCGACTTTTACCTAACTTAAAATATTGGGTTTGTAGCGGAGAAACTTTGCCAATGGAACTCTGCCAGCAGTTTCGTGAACGCCTACACCAACGGGTATTAATCAACCTTTATGGCTCCTCAGAAGTTGCTGCTGATGTGACGTGGTATGATGCAACTCAGGGTGATTTGTTGAAAAAAGTTCCCATTGGTCGGCCAATTTCTAATACACAAATTTACCTGCTTGATCGCAACTTACAACCAGTTCCGATAGGGGTTGCCGGTGAGATTTATGTGGGTGGTGATGGATTAGCAAAAGGCTATTTAAACCGGCCCGAATTAACTGCTGAAAAATTCATTCCTAACCCATTTTGGCAGGAAGAATTAGAGTTTATAGGTAAACCTCATCAAAAAGTTTTGTACAAAACAGGTGATTTAGGTTCTTATCTGCCAGATGGGAATATAGAATTTTTGGGACGTGCTGATCGTCAGGTAAAAATTCGCGGTTTCCGCATTGAGTTAGGAGAAATAGAGGCCGCACTTTCTCAGCATTGTTCAGTCTCTCAAGCTGTTGTTTTGCTGCAAGAAAATGCGCCCGATAAACAGCGTTTAGTAGCTTATGTTGTTCCTAATTTTGCAAGCTTGCAGGCGGCGAAACAGTCAGAATTAATTAATGAAGTGCGTTATTTTCTCAAAGAAAATCTGCCGGAATACATGATACCTTCAGCTTTTGTGGTATTAGATGCACTGCCACTATCGCCCAATGGAAAAATAGACTATTTGGCTTTGCCTGAAAAATACGAGAGCCTCTCTGAAGAGAAAGTTTTAATTGAGCCGCAAACACCTACGGAGAAAGAACTAGCGGAGATTTGGAAGGCTGTTTTAGGAGTAGAAAAAGTGGGAATTCAAGATAGCTTTTTTGATTTGGGTGGTCACTCTCTGATGGCAACTCAATTGATATCAAGAGTGCGATCAAGCTTTGGGGTAGAGTTGGCGCTGTGCGATTTTTTTGCCGTTCCTACTCTTCAGAATTTGGCTGAACTGATAGAGGATCAAATTCTAGCAAACGCTGATTCTGATCAGATAGATCAATTGCTCGATCAGTTAGAAAAAGAGGAGGTGCAAACTGTGGGAAGTGCTGAGTAGAAAACCCGTATAGGGAAATAGGCGCAAGAATTGAAGAACATACCCATTTAAAAGGAAATGACTGTAATGAGTGAAACAATAAAAGTGGTGGATTTGCAAGACAAAGTGCGGCCCTTAGAAGCCTCAGCAAACCGGCTTGAAGAAGACTTAATGGAGCTATTTAAAGCTGGTGAGCAATCGCTTTTTGCCGAGCGAGAAATGGAAAGACAAATTTCTGCCATTACTCAAGATTTTTTGAAAACAAAAACTGCTAGTACAGATGCAGATATAGAATTAATTTTTGATAAATTTAGAAAAAGCCAAATCCCCGATTTTCCTGCGGAGGTTGGTAACTATATAGATGATTTAACTGAAACACTTGTTGCCCATTCCATTCACACTTCTTCTCCCCGATATATCGGTCACATGACAAGCGCACTTCCCTATTTTGTGCGTCCAATTGGCAAACTTTTGACCGCCATGAATCAAAATTCGGTCAAGATGGAAACTGCCAAAACATTAAGCCCCTGTGAGCGCCAAACTTTGGCGATGATGCACCGATTAATTTACGATTTTTCTGAGGAATTTTACAACCAACATATTCAAAAAAGCGAGAGTACACTTGGTATTATGACCACCGGGGGCACACTTGCTAATGTTTCAGCATTATGGTGTGCTCGCAACGCTTCTTTAGGGCCAAAAGAAGGCTTTAAAGGCATCGAAAAAGAAGGCTTGCACGCAGCATTAGAGTTTTATGGCTACAAGGGAGCGGTAATTATTGGCTCTAATTTGATGCACTATTCTTTTGAAAAAGCTGCCGGTTTATTAGGCATAGGAGATAGCAGTTTAATCAAAGTTTCAACTGATTGCAATCACGCCATTGATTTACAAGCTTTGCAAAAAACTGTGGCGGAGTGTCTGGCGCGTAATTTGCATATTTTAGCAATTGTTGGAATTGCCGGCAGTACCGATTCAGGAAGTATCGATCCTCTCCCAGAAATAGCGGAGATCGCGCAGGAAGCAAACGCTCATTTTCATGTTGATGCTGCTTGGGGGGGGCCGGTGCTTTTTTCTGAACAACACCGGCACAAACTGGCAGGCATTGAGTTGGCAGATTCCGTCACGGTAGATGGACACAAACAAATGTATTTGCCGATGGGAATAGGGATGGTTTTATTTCGCAATCCCCAACTCGCAAAAGTCATTGAAAAAAACGCGCCCTACACAGTGCGAAAAGACTCTATTGATTTAGGCAAACGCTCTCTGGAAGGATCAAGACCGGCTGTGAGTTTATTTTTGCAAGCCGCGTTAAATATCATCGGTCATAAAGGCTATGAATTTTTGATAAATGCGGGGATACAAAAAACCAAGTATCTTGCTGATTTAATTACGAAAAGCTCAGAATTTGAGTTACTGCTAGAACCGGCAATTAATATTCTTTTATATCGCTATCTTCCCGAACCATTTAGGCAAAAAGCCACCCAAAATAAACTGACAAAAGCTGATAATTTTGTCATCAATCAATTTAATGAGCGCCTTCAAGATGCCCAGCGCCGGGCCGGTCAAACCTTTGTATCGCGGACAACTGTGCAAAATACCTCCTATGGCAAAACCATTCCCATTGTTGCTTTGCGAGTCGTCCTTGCGAACCCTCTCACCACTGAAGCAGATATCAACGCTGTTTTAAATGACCAGCGAAAAATAGCAGCAAAACTTTCCTTAAATATCGCAAACAACCAACCCTGGGAGGAGGTCAATAATGAAACCAGATAATCGTTCAGAACGACTAAAAAACCTCTCGCCCGATAAGCGAACACTCCTACTCAAAGCATTACGAAAAAATGCCGTACAAACGGAAGAATCGAAACGCATTCAAAGGCGATTACAGCAAGATTATGCGCCGCTTTCTTTCGCCCAACAAAGGCTGTGGTTTCTCGATAAATTGTCTCCCCAAAATTATGCTTACAACCTTCCTGCGGCTGTGCGCTTGAAAGGGCAACTCAATCTGCCGGCATTGCAACAAACGTTTAATGAAATTCTCAGGCGACATGAAGTTTTGCGGACTGCTTTTGCAGAGGTAAACGGACAACCGGCTCAGGTTATTTCTCCAGATATAAAATTCAATGTAGCTGTGATAAACTTACAAAATTTACCAGAATCACAGCAAAAAATTGAAGTTGAGAAACAGGCTGTAGAAGAAGCCCAGCGCCCTTTTGACTTAACGCAAGCTCCCTTGTTGCGGGCTACTCTTTTGCAACTTAATGATGCAGAATATGTGTTGCTGCTGACGATGCACCACATTATTTCTGATGGTTGGTCGATGGGGGTTTTGGTGCGCGAAGTGGGGGCGCTTTACGAAGCTTTTTCTACTAGCAAATCTTCCCCACTTCCTGAACTTCCTGTGCAGTATGGCGACTTTTCAAGTTGGCAGAGACAGAGTTTGCAGGGAGAGAAATTAGAAAAACAGTTAGCTTATTGGAAACAACAATTAAACGGTGTTTTAGACGTGATGCCAACAGATCGGCAGAGATCATCAGCACAAAATTTTAGAGGAGCCGAGCAATCTTTTGTGATTTCTGCGTCATTAACGGAATCCCTAAAAACCCTAATTCAGCAACAAGAAGTTACACTTTTTATGATTTTATTGGCAGTATTTAAAGCTTTGTTATACTGCCATACAAAACAGGAAAACCTTGCTATTGGTTCGCCAATTGCCAACCGCAGCCGAGTGGAATTAGAGGGATTAATTGGATTTTTTGTCAATACTTTAGTCCTGAAAATTGACATAGCCGGCAATCCAACTTTCCGCGAACTTCTAAGCCGAGTACGCGAGACAACATTACAGGCTTATGCTCACCCCGACGTACCCTTTGAAAAACTCGTAGAGGAATTGCAGCCAGAGCGAAATCTCAGCTATAACCCGCTGTTTCAAGTTTGGTTTGTGCTTCAAAATGCGCCTATGCCACCTCTGGAGTTGGCCGGTTTAACGCTAAGTGTTTTGGAATTTGGTGCCGGTACGTCAAGACACGATTTTAGCCTCACTTGCTGGGAAATTACCGAAGGAATTCAAGGCTTATTTGAGTATAAAACAGACTTATTTGAGGCAGCGAGTATTGAGCGAATGGTGCGAAGTTTTAAAACAATTGTCCACCAAATTGTTGACCAACCCAATATTAGAATAAACGACTTAGCAGAAACCGTTGCTGAAGCAGAAAAGCAGCACCAAAAAAACAAAGAAAAACAACTCCAAGCCTCAAACATTCAAAAATTAAAAATAGCCAAACGCAAAGCAACAAAAAAATAACCTATCCGTGTCCATCTGCGTTCATCTGCGGTTAAAAAAATCAACCCAGAGTCACATATCTTATAAAAACCTCACCTAGCCCAAAACACCCTCTAAAAACCCTACCTACCAAAAGAAAAAACATGACCAATACAGAACTAAAAAACCCCAATTCTCCCAAATTAGGCACAGTTAGACGCAAAGCAGTCAGCGTGTCTCCAGAGGAATTAGTAAAAACGTCCTATTTCCAATCAGAAAACCTCCTACCGGCCATTTTTCAACCGGCAGTAGATCGATTAAACCTCGCCGCTTGGGCTACCAACAATCGAGAGTCAATTACAACGCAATTATTGAAGCAGGGCGGAATACTTTTTCGAGGCTTTGAAGTCGGCGGAGTAGCCGGTTTTGAGCAGTTTATACAAGCAGTTGGCGGCGAGTTGTTAGAATATTCTTTTCGCTCAACTCCGCGTAGTCAACTAAGCGGAAATATCTACACTTCCACCGAATATCCTGCCGAGCAATTCATCCCCCTTCATAATGAAATGGCCTATTCTAAAAATTGGCCTCTAAAAATTGCTTTTTTCTGCGTTAAAAAAGCCGAACAAGGAGGAGAAACCCCGATAGCTGACAGCCGCAAAGTTTTTGAACGTATCGATCCAAAAATTAAAGAGCGCTTCGCACAAAAAAAAGTTATGTATGTGCGAAATTACGGGGCCGGTGTAGATTTGCCCTGGCAAAATGTCTTCAATACTGATAGCAAAAGTGAGGTAGAAAACTATTGCAATAAAACCGGAATTCAATTAGAATGGGGAAACAATAATCGCTTAAAAACTCGCCAAATTTGTCAGGCCGTTGCCCAGCACCCCCAAACAAAAGAAATGGTGTGGTTTAATCAAGCCCACCTCTTCCACATTTCCAGTCTCGATACCGCCGTTAGGAGAGAGCTTTTAACTTCTTTTAAAGAAGAAGATTTACCACGCAATGCTTATTACGGCGATGGCTCGCCAATCGAAGATTATATTTTAGATGAAATTCGCTATTGCTATCAGCAAGAAACGATAATTTTTCCTTGGGAAGAAGGAGATGTTTTACTCCTAGATAATATGTTAGCCGCGCACGGGCGGACACCTTTTGTAGGTTCGCGTCGAGTTGTTGTAGGGATGGCAGAAGGATTTAGCTGTCAAGAAATTTAGACACATGAAAGGAAGTGTAAATATGCAAAAAGAAACAATCGAAGGGTTTAGACTATCTCCGCAGCAAAGGCATTTGTGGGAGGTTCAACAAAATAATTGCAAACATTCCTATCGGGTTCAGGGTGCAATTCTTCTTGAAGGAAATCTCGAAAAAGAACTTCTTAAAACGGCGCTGCAAAAGGTGGTAAACCGGCACGAAATTCTGCACACAAACTTTCCCTGCTTGCCAGGAATGACATTACCTCTGCAAGTGATCACTAGCGCTGATGAAATTTCAGTTGCAGAACACAATTTGAGCAGTTTGCCTACTGAAGAGCAAGAATCTAAAATCGAAGAATTTATTCAAGAATTAAACCGGCTTACTTTTGATTTTGAGCGCGGCACACTTTGGCATATTTATTTACTCACTCTAGCGCCAGACAAACACCTATTGCTGGCAAACTTTTTGGCCTTAATTGCAGATAGTTATACCCTGAAAAACTTTACACGCGAACTCAGTCTTTTTTACTCAACCAGTGGGGGCGGTGAAAACCTATCTGATGAACCAATGCAATATGCAGATATTGCTGAGTGGCAAAATGAGTTACTGGAAGCCGAAGAATCAACAATCGGTAAAGAATACTGGCGGAAACTGAACATTGAATCTTTGGATTTATTAACGCTTCCTTGGCAAAAGAAGAATTCCGAAGCCGAATTTCAGCCGCAACTAGAAAAAATGACAATTCGGGGTGATTTATTTAAGCAACTAGAAATAATCACCCAAAAACATGAGAGTGAGATTCTTACATTCTTGCTGACTTGCTGGCAAATTATAATGGCGCGGCTTACCAAACAGCCAAACCTAATTATCGGTGTCGCTATCGACGGCAGAAAATATCAAGAATTAGAGCTATCACTGGGGCTGCTGTGTAAATATTTACCCCTACAGCTTGACTTGCAAAATAACTTAACTTTCGCGGAATTGTGGCGGCTAGTTGATACGAATCTCAACGAAATGCACAACTGGCAAGAATACTTTAGCTGGGAAGAAATACTGCCAAAAGATCAAAATAATAGTTTCTTCCCCGTCTGTTTTGAGTGGCAAAAACAGCCTGAAACCTACAGCAATTCTGGCGTTTCATTTTCCCTCATTCAGCAAAATTCCTGCCTAGAGCCATTCAAACTCAAACTTTCCTGCCTTCGTCGGGATAATTCTTTAATCGCAGAATTCCACTATGATTCAGCATTATTTGACGCAGAAGATATCAAGCGCTTGTCAGAGCATTTTCAGGCGTTATTAGAAAGTGCGGTGAAAAATACCCAAGCTGACATCAATCATTTAGAAATTCTGAGTGATAGCGCCCGCCGGCAAATTCTCGTGGAGTTTAACCAAACTCAAAAAAATTACCCGAATAACAAATGCGTTCATCAGCTTTTTGAAGAACAAGCAGAACGCGATCCAGACAGCATTGCCGTTGTTTTTGAAAATCACAAAATCACCTACCGGCAACTCAATGATCGCGCCAATAAACTAGCTCATCACCTGCAAAACTTGGGAGTTGAACCAGAGATAATTGTGGGAATTTGCCTCGAACGATCTTTAGAAATGATTGTGGCAATGCTGGGTATTTTAAAAGCCGGTGGAGCCTATTTACCCATCGATCCAACAACACCTAAAGAGCGTAAGGCGCTGATGCTAGGAGACGCTCAGGCAAAGGTGTTGCTCACAGAAAAACGGCTGATTGAAAGCTTACCTAAAACTCAGGCAAATATTGTTTGCATAGATTCAGAAATTCCCACTTTTTCTGACAGCTATACTGCTTGTGTTTCTGCGGAAAATTTAGCTTACATTATCTATACTTCTGGCAGCACCGGCACCCCCAAAGGCGTCGCCATTGAACACCGGCAACTGCTTAATTACCTGTACAGCATTCAGGAAAAATTAAACCTCCCAGCCGGTGCAAATTATGCCACCGTTTCCACCTTCGCCGCCGACTTAGGAAATACAGCAATTTTTCCTGCACTTTGTTTCGGTGGTTGTTTGCACATAATATCTCAAGAACGCGCAACAAATGCAGAGGCACTCGCTGAATATTTCCGCCGCAATTCTATCGACATCCTCAAAATAGTTCCCTCTCACCTAGCCGCTCTTTTAAACTCCCCGGAAGCCCAGTTTATTTTGCCTCAGAAGCGGCTAATTTTAGGAGGAGAACCTGTCAAATGGAATTTGGTTAAAAAGGTTCGGAATTTGTCTCCTAATTGCTTGGTTTTTAACCATTACGGGCCAACAGAAACGACAGTGGGAGTGTTAACTTATGCAGTGAATTTCGATAAAATAAAAGCCGATTATGACACAGTTCCGCTCGGTCTTCCAATTGCCAATACTCAGATTTATATCTTAGATTCCCATTTGCAGCCGGTGCCGGTAGGCATAACAGGTGAACTGCACATTGGTGGTGATAATTTAGCACGCGGATATCTCAATCGGCCAGAAGCTACAGCAGAAAAATTTATTCGTAATTTCTTTGACACCCAGGCAGAAAAACGACTGTATAAAACCGGCGATTTAGCGAGGTATTTACCAGATGGAAATATTGAATTTATCGGGCGAATTGACAATCAAGTAAAAATTCGAGGATTCCGCATAGAATTAGGAGAAATTGAACAAGCAATCAGGCAACATCCAGACATTGCCGAGGCTGTAGTTGTGGTGCGGGAAGAAGAAATCTCAGAAAAGCGACTCGTTGCTTATTTAGTTCCCCATCAAAAACAAACACCTACCCAGAGCGAAATTCGCAACTTTTTAATAGCAAAATTGCCTGATTACATGGTGCCTTCGGCTTTTGTAATCCTCAAAACTTTGCCTTTAACTTCTAACGGAAAAGTAGACCGGCAATCACTGCCCGCACCTGATGAAACGCGACCAGAATTGACAGGAAACTTTGTAGCACCTCGCACCAATGCAGAGCAAACTTTAGCTACTATTTGGGTGGAAGTTCTCAAAGTTAAAAAAGTCGGCATTTACGATAACTTTTTTGAGTTAGGAGGACACTCCTTATTAGCCACACAAGTAATTTCCAGAGTCCGCCAAATATTTGAAGTCGAGTTGTCTTTGCAGCGCTTATTTGAGTCTCCCACTGTCGCTGATTTAGGTGTGGCAATTACCCAAAAACAAGCCGAAAAATTGGATAGTGAAATGCTGGCTCAGATGTTAGCAGAGATGGAACAAATGTCAGAAGAAGAAATTAAACAAATTATTACCCAACAAGGAGTTAACTAATGAGTGATTTAATTGAACGTATCGCCTCTCTTTCTCCCGAAAAGCGTGAGTTGATGTTGCAGCTACTCAAGCAGAAAAAACAAAGCATTTCACCGGCAGAAATTCGCCCTCAAAGTCGAGAATCTAATTTTTTTCCTTTGTCGTTTGCTCAACAGCGGTTGTGGTTTTTTGAGCAATTAAATCCGGGCAACTTTACTTATCACATCCCCGCCGCTGTGCGCCTTAGCGGCACACTTAATTTCATCGCCCTTGAGCAAAGTTTAAATGAACTTATCAAGCGTCACGAAGTTTTGCGAACTGCCTTTACTACAATCGATGGACAACCCACTCAAATTATTACTGCAAATCAAAAAATTAAGCTTGCAGAAATTAATTTGCGTTCGCTTCCTGAAACGCAGCGTAATGGCGAAGTAGAGCGGCTAATTGTCGCAGAATCTCAACAACCTTTTGACTTATCAAAAGCACCATTATTGCGGGCTAAATTGCTGAATTTAAGCGATTCAAATTGGGTATTAATATTCAGCACACACCACATCATTTCTGATGGTTGGTCAATGGGGCTATTTATTGAGGAACTCGCCACTCTTTATCAAGCTTTTTGCATGGGGGAACCTTCCCCTCTCCCCGATTTGCCGGTGCAATATGCAGACTTTGCAAGCTGGCAACGGCAGTGGTTACAAGGAGAAGTTTTAGAAACACAACTAAGTTACTGGAAAAAACAGCTAGGCGGCAATCTTCCGGTGCTGAATTTGCCAATTGACCGGCCCCGACCGGCAGTGCAAACCTTCCGAGGTGCGGTGCATAAATTCACCATTTCTAAGGCAATTACAGAGAAGCTTAACGAATTAAGCCAGCAGGAAAGAGCCACTTTATTTATGACTTTGCTGGCAGCATTTAAAACACTGCTTTATCGCTATACAGAGCAAGAAGATATATTAGTCGGCTCCCCCATTGCTAACCGCAACCGCCGCGAAATTGAGGGATTAATTGGCTTATTTGCTAACACTTTAGTTTTCCGCACCGATCTGTCGCATAACCCAACTTTTAAAGAATTAATTGGGCGCGTGCGAGAAGTAGCCCTCGGTGCTTACAATCACCAGGATCTTCCCTTCGAGAAACTCGTAGAAATTCTGCAACCAGAAAGAGATTTAAGCCACAATCCGCTGTTTCAAGTGTTGTTTTCCCTGCGAAATGTTCAGACACCGCAGATACAACTACCCAGACTTACCTTAAGCAGTTTAGAAATAGAGCGCAAAACCGCCAGATTTGATTTAGCGCTTGACTTAGAAGAAGGCTCAGAAGGTATTAATGCAGCCCTTGAATACAGCCTAGATTTGTTTGATAGCAGCACTGCAAAGCGGATAGCTGGACATTTTTTAACCTTACTAGAAAGCATTGCTGATAATCCCGCTCAGCGCATTTCAAACTTGCCAATATTGACAAAATTTGAACGGCATCAACTACTTGCCGAGTGGAACAATACTCAATCGGAATTTCCGCAAGATAACTGCATACATCAACTATTTGAAACCCAGGCAGCACAGACACCTGATGCGATTGCTGTGGTTTTTGAAAATGAATCTCTAACTTATCGGGAACTGAACGAAAAAGCAAATAATCTCGCAAATTACTTGCAAAAAATTGGTGTCAATCCAGAAACTTTAGTGGGCATTTATGTCGAGCGTTCCCTAGAAATGGTAGTCGGACTTCTCGGCATCCTCAAAGCCGGTGGCGCTTACGTTCCCCTCGATCCAGCCTATCCGCCAGAGCGCATTGCATTAATGCTGGAAGACGCACAAATTCCCGTATTATTAACTCAGAAAAAACTGTTAAAAACGCTGCCTCAAAACAGTGCCTCTACAGTCTTTTTAGATGCAGAATGGGATGCCATATCAAGCTGCACTAATCGCGCCCTATCCATCCCAAATCCCGCCAATTTAGCCTATGTCATTTATACTTCAGGCTCAACCGGCAAACCCAAAGGAGTGCAAATTACGCACCCCTCTGTCGTCAATTTCTTAACTTCTATTCGCCAGCAACTCGCCATCACAGATCGAGATGTTTGGCTGGCAGTAACATCCTTATCTTTTGACATTGCAGCCCTAGAAATTTTCCTGCCTATTACAACAGGTTCTCGCCTCATTGTAGCCAGCAAAAGCGTCACATCTGACGGACAAAAACTGTTAGAAACCTTGCTAAATTCTGGCGCAACAGTAATGCAAGCGACTCCTGCTACTTGGAAAATGCTTTTAGCAGCAGGATGGCAGAAAAGCAATCAATTAAAAATACTCTGTGGTGGAGAAGCTTTACCTCAAAAACTCTCCGATCAATTGCTTTTACGGGGCGCTTCTGTGTGGAATTTATACGGCCCTACAGAAACCACAATTTGGTCTACTATTTATCAGCTTGATGGCAAAAAATTGGTTTCTATCGGTCGCCCCATTGCCAACAATGAAATTTATATATTAGACCGTTATTTAATGCCGGTTCCTGTAGGAGTATTTGGCGAACTACACATAGGAGGTGCAGGTTTATCAAGAGGTTATTTAAACCGGCCCGAATTAACCGCAGAAAAGTTTATTTCTAACCCCTTTGCAGAGGGCGGAATTCATGCTTCATTTATAGAGCATTCTTCATCATTAACTGTTTCAAAATACCTCTATAAAACAGGGGACTTGGCGCGCTATCTGCCAGATGGAAATATAGAATTTATCGGGCGAATTGACAACCAAGTAAAAGTTCGCGGATTTCGCATCGAATTAGGCGAAATTGAAGCGGTGATCAGCCAATACCCAACCGTGCGAGAAGTGATCGCCCTCGTTCGAGAAGACAATCCAGGTGACAAGCGTTTAGTTGCTTATATAGTTGCTAATTCCGAACTCTTGAATGGGGACAGAAACACTACTCCTAAATTCTCTGAATTTATTAATAACTTGCGCGTTTTTCTCAAACAAAAATTACCTCATTACATGATGCCTTCAGCATTTGTAATGCTGGAAGCAATGCCTTTAACGCCTAACGGAAAAATCGACCGGCGATCACTTCCTGCACCTGACACAAACACAGCAGAATTTGATAGCAATTTTGCCGAGCCTCGAACTTCAGACGAGCAAGTAATAGCAAAAATTTGGGCAGACGTTCTCCATTTAGAGCGGGTAGGAATTAACGATAATTTCTTTGAATTGGGCGGCCATTCATTGCTGGCTACTCAGGCGATTTCTCGCTTAGGAAAAGCTTTTCAAATTGACTTACCTCTACGGTTGATTTTTGAATCGCCTACCGTTGCAACTTTCAGCGAAAGTATCTCCCAATATCGGGCCGGTGAAAAACTTAAAGCTCCCCCTATTAAGCCGGTGTTGCGGGATGGAGAATTACCCCTCTCTTTTGCTCAACAAAGACTGTGGTTTCTCGACCAATTACAACCCGGAAATCCTGCCTATAATATCCCCGCAGCAGTGCGCTTGAAAGGGCCTCTCAATGTGTCGGCATTCGAGCAAAGTTTTCAGGAAGTTATCAAGCGTCACGAAGCTTTGCGAACAACTTTTAAATCAGTGGAAGGGAAACCAGTTCAGGTTATTACTTCATCTTTTAATTTCACACTTCCCATAATAAATTTAAGGCACTTATCGGAAGTTGAAAGAGAAGCCGAAGCCATGCGACTTGCCGGTGAAGAAGTGCGACAAGCTTTTGACCTCACAAAATGGCCCTTATTGCGCGTTAATTTGCTGCAATTAGACGACACAGAATACCTGCTGTTGCTGACAATACACCACATCGTTGCTGATGGTTGGTCGCTAGGAATATTAGTGCGGGAATTAGCGGCGCTTTACGAAGCTTTTTGTGCCGGTAAACCTTCTCCCCTCCCCGAACTTTCTATACAGTATGCAGACTATGCTGTGTGGCAAAGAAACTGGCTACAAGGAGAAGTTTTATCAGCAAAACTCGCGGAGTGGAAACAGCAGTTAGGTCAAATTTTGCCCCCGCTGCAATTACCCACAAAACAACCGCATCCTGCCGTTTATAATCATCAAGCTGAGATTCAAAATTTCCAGCTTTCTACGCAAGTTTCAGAAGCCTTAATCGCCCTCAGCCGTCAAGAAAATGTCACCTTGTTTATGACGTTATTAGCAGCACTTCAAACGCTGCTTTATCGTTACACAAATCAAGAGGATATTGTCGTTGGTACTGACCTGGCAAACCGCACCCAAGTGGAGACAGAAGCCTTAATTGGTTTCTTTGTCAATATCCTTGTTTTGCGAACAAATATGCGCGGTAATCCTACATTTCGGCAACTGCTTGATCAAGTCCGCGAGGTGACATTAAAAGCTTATGCTCACCAAGATTTACCCTTCGATAAATTAGTAGAAGAATTGCGTCCAGAGCGCAGTTTGAGTCAGACACCGCTGTTTCAAGTTTTGTTTGTCATGCAAAATGCGCCTATGCCGACTTTAGAACTAGCCGGTTTAACTTTAATGCCGGTGGAAATTGATAGCGGTACAGCTAAATTTGATGTGGCGTTATTCGTGTCAGAAACAGAGGGAAAAATTAACGGCAGTTGGAAATATAATTCCGACCTATTTGATAGAGAAACTATCTCTCAAATATCAAATCGTTTTGAAACCCTCTTAGGCAGCATTGTGGCGCAGCCAGACAGTCGTTTAAACACTTTAGAAATTATCCCCGAAGCTGAGAAGCAAAAACAAATTATGCAAGAAGTAAAGCGCGAAAAAAGCAATTTCAGCAAATTTAAAAGCGTCAAGCCAAAGGTAGTAGCTTTGCCGCAAGGCGACTTGATAAAAACCGAGTATCTGCACCCCGACCAACACTTTCCATTAGTAATAAAACCGGCAGTAACCGATGTTGATCTTGCAGATTGGGCAAAAAATAACCGCGAGTTTATAGAAGAAAAATTGCTCAAACATGGAGGAATTCTTTTTCGAGGATTCACCGGCCCTGTTGTTTCTGCATTCGAGCAATTTGCTCTCTCAATTTGTTCGGAATTATTTGGTGAATACGGCGATTTACCACGCGAAGGAGTTAGCGGCAAAGTGTACGGTTCAACTCCTTACCCAGCCGATAAAGCTATCTTATTTCACAGCGAAAGTTCGCACTTGCACCGCTGGCCTATGAAAATTTGGTTTTTCTGCGTTCAACCGGCCCAACAAGGCGGAGAAACCCCCATAGTTGACTGCCGAAAAATTTACCAAATGCTCAACCCGAAACTGCGAGAAAAATTTGCCGAAAAGCAAATAATGTACGTCCGCAACTACACAGATGGACTAGATGTAAGTTGGCAAGATTTCTTCAAAACCGAAGACAAATCTGTAGTTGAAAAATACTGCCGGCAAGCTGGAATAGAATTTGAATGGAAAGCCGGAAATAATTTGAGAACTCGCAAAATTCGCCCAGCAATTGCTAAGCACCCAAAAACTAAAGAAATGGTGTTTTTTAATCAACTTCCTTTGCATCATATTTCCTGTTTAGATACAGCAACTCGCGCCTCTTTACTATCCGTATTTGGAGAAGAAAACCTCCCCCGCAATGTTTATTACGGTGACGGCACTCCTATTGAAGACTCGGTAATGGAAGAAATTCAGCAAATTTACGCGCAAGTTGCTGTTAGTTTCCCCTGGCAAGCAGGAGACATCATAATGCTAGATAATATGCTTGCCGCTCACAGTCGGAATCCATTTACCGGCCCACGAAAAATTGTTGTAGCAATGGGCGAAATGATTGCAGAATCAGAAGTTTAATTTTTTATCATCTCTCGTTCCTTGCGTTTGTCTGGAAGAATAAAGTAGTGTTTGGAGAAATAGGAACAATGCAAACAATTAACGGTTTTCGGCTTTCCCCCCAACAAAAATATCTCTGGCTGTTGCAGCAAAACAGCCCTGCTTATCGCGTTCAAGCGGCTATTTTGATTGAGGGAAATCTTCAAACAGATAACCTCAAAAAAGCTTTAGAAAAAGTTAGCGAACGTCACGAAATTATTCGCACAAGCTTTCAGCGAAAAGCAGGGCTGAAAACTCCTATACAAGTTATCTCAGAACCTAGCTCTGTTTTCTGGAACTGGGTTAACTTAAGTGATGTTAATCCTCAACAGCAAGAAGCCAAAATCGCCGAGATTTTTGACCAAGAAAAGAGGGCTTTCTTTAACTTCGATCAAAATCCTATTTGGCGCTTATCTTTAATTAAACTTTCATCTGACAAACATATTTTGCTAGTCAGTTTGCCGGCACTGTGCGCTGATAATCGCACACTAAAAAATCTAGTTCAAGAAATCAGCCAGTGCTATGCAGCCAGCCTTCAAGGTGAAGAACTTTCCGATGAAGTTGTGCAATACATTCAATTTTCCGAATGGCAAAACGAACTACTCGAAGATGAGGAAGCGGCGGAAGGTAAAGAATACTGGAATCAGCAAAAATTAGCGCCGCAAGCGAGTTTAAATTTGCCCTTTGAAAATAAACTAATTGACACCCAATCTCAATTTTCACCCCAAGCTTTTGAGGTAAAATTAGACCTAGCTTTGCTGGAAAAAGTCGAAGTTATCGCCCGCCAGTACAACATCTCAGTGTCTACATTTTTGCTGACTTGCTGGAAAATTTTGCTCTGGCGTTTGACCGGCAAATCAGATATCATCGTCAGCGTATTATTCGACGGTCGAAAATACGAAGAACTAGAACCAGCGCTAGGTTTGTTTGCCAAATTTTTACCGCTGTGTAGCCATTTAAAAGAAGAGTTTTCCTTTGCTGAAGTCTTGGAGCAAGTTCAACAAAACGCTCACGAAGCATATAAATGGCAGGAATATTTTTGCCAGGAATCTCTCTCTACATTTGGTTTTGAGTTTGAAGAATATCTCGAAAATTATTCTGCTGCGGGCGCATCTTTTTCGCTCTACAAACAATATGCTTGCTGCGATTACTTCAAAGTTAAATTATCTTGTCAACGTCAAAAAGACGCGCTCAATGTTGAATTTAACTATGATCCTGCCTACCTCACAGAAAACAGCATCCGCTGTTTAGCAGACCAATTTTATACCCTCGTAGAAAGTGCAGCCAACAACCCCGAAACTGCAATTACCCAACTTGAAATTCTCAGCAAGAATGCCCGTCATCAATTATTAGTAGAATTCAACAACACAAAAATTGATTACCCGCTAAATAAGTGCGTTCATCAATTATTTGAACAACAAGCCGAGCGCTCACCAGATAGCATTGCTGCTGTTTTTGAAAATCAGCAAATTACTTACGCAGAACTTAACAATCGCGCTAACCAAATCGCTTATTATTTGCAGCAATTAGGCGTAAAGCCAGAGGTTATTGTTGGCATTTGCGTTGAGCGCTCTTTAGACGCGCTGGCTGGAATTTTAGGCATCCTTAAAGCCGGTGGTGCTTACCTGCCAATTGACTGTTCTATGCCAAAAGATCGCCTAGCATTGATGTTGCAAAATGCTCAGGCGACTGTCCTGTTAACCCAACAACATCTCATCGAAAAGTTACCAGAAACTCAGGCAAATATAGTCTGCTTAGATGCAGAAATTCCCTCTTTTTCTCCTGCTACTTCCGCCTCTCCTTCTCCTGAAAATTTAGCTTACGTTATCTATACTTCTGGCTCCACCGGCACCCCCAAAGGCGTCGCCATTGAACACCGGCAACTGCTCAATTACCTATACGGAATTCAGGACAAATTAAACCTCCCAGCCGGTGCAAATTATGCCACCGTTTCCACCTTCGCCGCCGACTTGGGACACACCGTTATTTTTCCCGCTTTGTGTTCGGGTGGATGCCTGCACATTATTTCTCAAGAACGCGCAACAGATCCTCAAGCAATTGCGGCTTATTTTCAGCAACATTCTATCGATTGTCTGAAAATTGTTCCCTCTCACCTAAAAGCTTTGTTGAGCGCTTCTAACCCCTCGCAAATATTACCCAAAAAGCGATTAATTTTCGGTGGAGAAACTTTGAATTGGAATTTAATTGAGACCATTCAAAAATACAATCCAGGCTGTTTGATATTCAATCACTACGGGCCGACAGAAACAACTGTGGGCGTGTTAACTTATCAGGTAAAAGCGCAAAATCCTGGCATTTCTGACACAGTTCCTCTCGGCGTTCCCCTGCCAAATACGCAGATTTATTTGTTAGATTCACACTTGCAGCCGGTGCCTGTAGGAGTGGCTGGTGAATTATATATTGCCGGTGCAGGAGTTGCTCGCGGCTATCTAAATCAACCTCAAAAAACAGCAGAAAAATTTATCCCCAACCCATTCAATCAAAAAGCAGAAAATCGCCTTTATAAAACTGGTGATTTGGCTCGCTATTTGCCAGACGGAAATATCGAATTTATCGGACGCATCGACCATCAAATAAAACTGCGGGGATTTCGTATTGAATTAGGGGAAATTGAAGCCTCGCTTTCTCATCATCCCTCTGTACGCGAAGCAGTTGTTTTGCTTCAAAACTCGAAACTCAGTAATCAGCGTTTAGTAGCCTATATTGTTTCTCCCTCAAAACTCGGATCTCAGGCTTCAGAATTAATTGATGATCTGCGTTCATTCCTCAAAGAAAAGCTGCCAGAATATATGATTCCCTCGGCTTTTGTTGTTCTGAAATCCTTACCACTAACCCCCAATGGCAAGATAGACCGGCAAGCACTACCAGCACCAGAAACCGCCGCCAATTTAACCGATAATTTTGTAGCGCCTCGCACTTCTGTTGAGGCAATTCTTGCCGGCATTTGGAGTCAACTACTCGCTCTTAAAAAAGTAGGAATTCACGATAATTTCTTTGATTTAGGCGGACACTCATTACTAATCACTCAGTTGTTAGCAAAAATACGCGAATCTTTTCAGGTAGAATTGCCTTTGCGTGTGTTATTTGAGGCTCCTACTGTGGCCGGTTTGGCTGAAAAAATCGAGATGAAAGAAGCGGGCAAATCTTCTGATTTCCTACCTTCCAATTTCGATATTAATGCTGAAGCTATTCTCGACTCTTCCATACATCCTGAAACTGCATTTTTGGGGCCGGTGGGTGAACCTACTCGCATTCTCTTAACAGGAGCAACCGGCTTTTTAGGAGCCTTTTTCCTCCGCGAATTGCTCCTACAAACTCAAGCAAAAATTTATTGTTTGGTGCGCTCTTCTGATGCTGAATCCGCCAAGAAACGTATCCAAACTAGCCTCGAATCTTATTCGATTTGGGACGAAAATTTAAGCCATCGTATAATGCCGGTTGCTGGAGATTTAGCTCAGCCACTTTTGGGGCTTTCCCAAGAAAAGTTTCAAGAAATGGCAAGCCTAATTGATGTCATCTATCACAATGGGGCATTTGTCAAATTTACTTATCCCTATTCATATCTCAAACCATCAAATGTTTTAGGTACTCAAGAAATTCTGCGGTTGGCGTGTCAAATTAAGCTTAAACCCGTGCATTTCGTTTCTACTGTATCCGTTTTTTCTTCAACGCAAGAAGGCAGCGTAAAGGTTATAGGAGAGGAAGACCAACTCACCCCAGGAGAAGCCCTAAAAGGCGCTTATCCTCAGAGTAAATGGGTGGCAGAAAAGTTAATTGAAATCGGGCGTTCTCGCGGAATTCCTATCAGTATTTACCGCCCAGGACGCATTTCTGGAGACAGCAAAACCGGCACCTGCAATCCCAGCGATTCATTTTCTATATTGCTTGCAGGATGTGTGCAATTAGGATGCGTACCCGATGGAAACTGGATGATGAATGTGGCGCCGGTGGATTATGTCAGCCGTGCAATTATTCACCTATCAAAGCAACAAGAATCGAGCGGCAAAAATTTCCACTTAGTCAACCCAGATTCTTTTTTATTGAGTGAATTAGTCGCTTGGATGCAAGCGCTTGGCTATCCAGTGGATCGGGTTTCTTATCCAACTTGGCAAGCAGAAATAATCAATCGCGCCGGCAATTCTCCCGATCATGCTTTATACCCCCTTGCCAGTCTTTTTTCCGAAAAACTTTCAGAAGCAAAAATGCCCCATTCAGAAGAGCTACAGTTTGATTGCAAAAATACGCTTAATGGACTTGCTAACACAGAGATTACTTGCCCGCCAGCAAACGCAAATTTGTTTCATACTTACTTTTCTCATCTCAGTGATCGTGGCTTAATTAATGCCCCTCATTACAACCTATAAGGGCGCAATGTACAACATCCTACCTGCTTAAATTTTTGGAGATTTGAAAATGAATGAATCCTTACAGCAAAAACATCTATTAGCCCTGATTGAGCGCTACACCCAACGCACAAAAACTTCTAAAAGTTTCGCCCAAAAATATCGGCCTGTTCTTGCTGATAATCGCGCTTCTGATGGGTTTCGCCTTCCTGTTAAAGAGATGTTTTATCCCCTTGTGGCAAAGCAAACCCTAGGCTCTAAAATGTGGGATATCGATGGCAATGAATACATCGACATCACGATGGGATTTGGTATCAATCTTTTTGGTCACAATCCGTCTTTTATTAAACAAGCTTTATTAGAGCAACTTGATAGCGGTTTGCAAATTGGCGCTCAAGCAGAATTGGCTGGAGAAGTTGCAGAATTAATCTGCGAACTAACAAAAATGGATCGCGTGGCTTTTTCTAACACCGGCACCGAAGCAGTAATGGCAGCCCTACGTTTAGCAAGAGCCGCAACTAAACGCAATAAAATTGCTTTATTTTCTGGTTCTTATCACGGTCATTTTGACGGAATTCTGGCAATTCAAAAAAAGATAAATGGCGATTTACAAACAATGCCAAAAGCGCCCGGAATTCCCGCTAATTTTGTTGAAAATGTTTTAGTTTTAGATTACGCAAACCCACAATCCCTGGAAATTATCAAAGCTCACCGGCACGAATTAGCAGCAGTTCTAGTTGAGCCGGTGCAAAGTCGCCGCCTCGATTTGCAGCCTAAAGAATTTCTCCACCAACTTAGAAAATTAACAAAAGAATCAGAAATTGCCCTCATTTTTGATGAAATGGTTTCCGGTTTCCGAATTCATCAAGGCGGCGCCCAAGCGTGGTTTGGCATTGAGGCAGATATCGCCACCTACGGCAAAATTGTCGGGGGTGGTATGCCCATTGGAGTTATCGCCGGAAAAGCCGCTTATATGGATAAAATTGACGGCGGTTTGTGGAACTATGGCGATGATTCTTACCCCCAGGTAGAAAAAACAATTTTTGCCGGCACTTTTTGCAAGCACCCAATGGCTTTGGCTGCTGCACGTTCTGTGCTTTATTATCTGAAAAATCAAGGCCCAATTCTTCAGCAACAGTTAAATTATCGAACTTCCCAGCTAGTCGAAACTTTGAATGCTTATTTCAAAGAAAATGAGCTTTCTGTCTGGCTTGTTAATTTCGGTTCGCAATTTCGCGCTGCGGCTTCTATTGATATAGATCCCTTCCTATTTCATTTACTGGAAAAGGGTATTTTTATTTGCGAAGGTCGTAGCTGTTTTCTCTCGACAGCCCACACAGATCAAGATATGAATCGCATCATTGAGGCGGTTAAAGAGAGCGTTCAAGAAATGCAAGAAGGAGGGTTTTTTCCGGTTCCTTCTCATCAGAAAAGCACCTGTACATCTTTAAAGTAACTTAGAACGAACGATGGGAATAATCATACAAACTAGATATCATTAGAAAATGCCTACCCTGAAGGGTAGCTAAAAATTGAGCCGAAATACCTCCTTAATTACTGATGGCGAACTAACGAATAATTAGGTAGAATTCCACCTTAATTAAATTAAAATCCATAATTTTATTGACTTTCTCCCCCTAAATTGTTTTGGGGGGAGCATAGTTCTTGATTTAGGCTAGGCGGCGGGATATCATGGAACTAAGGCAATAGAGCCGTTAATATGAGTAACCAGCATTTTTACCTAGCCAAATAATTATGGATAAAGCAATTACAGAAAATCAGGGCCGGTGTGGCAGAAAAACCTATCAAAGAATTCTCAACAACATTGAAAAGGTAATAAAAGGGCAATCAGCAGCAATCAGAAAATTGTTGTCAGCCTTTGCAAGCGGGGGGCACGTTTTGCTAGAAGATTATCCGGGTACTGGTAAAACAACCCTAGCAAAAGCCCTAGCTTTCTCGGTAGATGTAACATTTAAGCGTATTCAATTTACGCCCGATCTTTTACCTTCCGATATTTTGGGAATTTCCATGCTTGACCCCAACGAACGCACTTTTCATTTCCATGAAGGCCCGATTTTTGCTAATATTGTTTTGGCTGATGAAATCAATCGCTCCTCACCGCGAACTCAGTCAGCTTTGTTAGAAGCAATGGCAGAATTCCAAGTTAGCATTGATGGAAATTTGCGGAAACTTAAAGACCCATTTTTTGTAATTGCTACTCAAAACCCAGTAGAATCTCGTGGGACTTATCCACTTCCAGAAGCCCAAATGGATCGCTTTGCACTTCAGTTTAGTTTAGGATACATTTCGCCAGAAGACGAGGTTAACCTGCTTTCCGATCAAATTCAGCAGCATCCAATTGATGCACTTCAACCCTGTGTCCAATTAGAGGATTTAATATTATTAAAACAGCAAGTCAAACAAACGCGAATAAGCGAAGAATTGAAACGTTATATCGTCGATATTGTCAATGCCACTCGGTCAGCAGAAGGCGTACAATTAGGGGCAAGTCCGAGAGCATCCCTCGCTTTAATGAAAATTGCTCAAGCATTAGCATTGTTTGATGGCTATGAATTTGTTACACCCGAACATATCCAAGAACCGGCCATTTCAGTGATTGCTCACCGGCTAGTAATGGAACCCCAAGCGCGTTTTTCTGGAAAAACCGCCGCCAGCGTTGTTGAAGAAATTATTACAACTCTTCCTGTACCGGCCTAAAAAATGACCTACATTATTTATCAACTTTTTAGGTTCATTTCTTCCCTCGAATATTCAGCCAAAAAACGATTAACCCCCAATGGTTTAATAGTCTTAATTAGCCTAATCTTCTCAGGCATTTTTGGCTTAGACACCAATGAGAGCATGACCTATCAAATATTTACCTTCCTGTTATCAACCCTCACCATTTCAATAATTTACAGTCGTTTTTTTCGCTTCCACTATAATGCAGTGCGGATTCTGCCAAGATTTGCCACAGTTGGAATCACTCTCAAGTACCGCATTATTGTACAAAACAAAACTAACCAGACTCAAAACAGCCTAAAATTGTGGGAAAATTTTGCAGATCCGCGCCCCAATTTTAAAGAATTTATAGAAACACCCGCACCTAGTGAAGAACAACGCAATTTTCTTGATAAACACTTGGGTTATTATCGATGGCTGCGGCTAACTTCTAGGAAACAGTGCGCTACAGCTAAGGCGATAAATTTGCCTTCTCTTGCACCCCATAGCAAAACAGAAATTGTACTTGAAATTAAGCCCACCCATAGAGGCGTTATCCGCCTGACAGGTTTAACAGTAGCTAGGTCAGATCCGTTTGGGCTTTGGAATGCTTACAAGACCATTTCTTTGCCCCAATCACTGTTAATTTTACCAAAATTATATCACGTTCCACCGATTCAACTTCCGGGGTCAAGAAGATATCAATCCGGTGGTATAGCACTAGCTTCATCTGTAGGAGATTCCGAAGAATTTCGCTCTTTGCGAGAATATCGTCCCGGCGATCCTTTACGAAAAATTCATTGGAAAAGTTGGGCAAAAGTAGGCAAACCAATTGTCAAAGAAGAGCAAGATGAGTTCTTTGTTAGGCACGCCTTAATTCTCGATACTTTTCAAACCCAAAAATATAGCGAAATTTTAGAAGAGGCTATCTCAATTGCTGCTTCATTAGCCGGTGAATTTCAGACTCAAGAATCGTTATTAGATTTGATGTTTGTTGCTCAAGAAGCTTACTGCTTTACGTTTGGTCGGGGGCTGAATTCCACTGATAAAATGTTAGAAATTCTTGCCTCACTCGGAGCCTGTCGAGACAAAGATTTTGAATTTATTATTCCCGTTGTCATTGAAAAAGTTTCTCTGTTAAGCGGGTGCATCTGTATATTTTTGTGTTGGGACGAACCGAGAAAAAGATTAGTGAATTATCTTAAAAGTAGAGGCATCTCTACCTTAGTTTTAATTTTAACAAATAAAGAATCTCAATTAAAAGAATTAGATTCTCGCCTTATTAACGATGAGCTAACTAGCTTTCATCTCTTAAAATTGGGCAAAATACAAGAGGAGTTAATGAAACTATGAAAATGCCAATGTTTCTGCTGGGTACTGCTGTAATTTTTTGGGGCTGGCAAACAAAACTATGGATTGTAGCTTTGCCAATTGCCATTGTTTTAGAAGCCGCTCGCTGGTTTTCTTCTCGGTGGGATTTTTCAGATAATGATTTTAGACGCATTGCTAATCTCTGTCTGATTATTTTGTGCGGTTTACTGATTTATCTTTTGATTGTTAATCGCTCAATTTACTTTATCTATAATTTATTGAAGTGGCTTCCTCTTGTATTTTTTCCTCTCCTGCTTATTCAGGCATACTCTGTTAAAGAAAACGTAGATATACGCTCGCTATTTTTCTTCCTAGATAACAAAACAAAAAAAGAACCTCATAATGGCTTTACTGCTAATCTAAATTATCCCTATTTTGCCCTTTGTCTACTCTCCGCTAGTACCGGCAACACCAGAGATATCTCTTTTTATGCTGGGATGTTTTTAATGTCAGCCGTTGCTTTATTTTATGGGCGAACAAAAAGATTTTCACTTATAACCTGGTGTTCTCTGCTTTTAATTGCCGGTAGTATGGGCTTTATCGGCCAAATTGGACTGCATCAACTCCACTCAGCCGTATCAAATTATATGGGGGAATTATTGAGCAATTCTAGTGGACAAGAAACAGACTTTTTGAAAAAGCAAACCAAAATGGGAGAAATTGGTTTATTGAAACAGTCAAATGAAATTATTTTAAGAGTGACTCCAGAAGCCAAACAAACTCCCCCCCGACTGCTAAGAGAAGCAACTTATAATAAATACACATCTTCTACTTGGATAGCCTTAAATCCTAATTTTGCTGTCCTTCAACCAGAAAGTAATGGCAAAACTTGGCATTTAGGAAGTAAAACAGAAAATTCCTCAATGATTAATATTTTTGCCACACTCCAAAAAAATCAAGGTTTGCTAAGGCTGGCGGACGGAACTTTTCAAATTAATGAATTACCCGTCATCAAAATGGAGAAAAATAAATATGGCACAGTCAAAGTAGAAGGAAAAGTTGATTTTATTGCCTATCAAGCTTATTTTAATAATACCCTTTCTTTAGATAGTCCGCCAACTAAAGATGACCTAGAAATTCCCAAATCCGAATTATTTGCCATCAATAAAATCATCAGTCAATTGGATATCAAAGGCAAATCACCTTCCCAAATATTAGAACTCGTAGACAGATTTTTTCAAAAAAATTTCAGCTATTCTCTTAACCAAACAGCTAAAAGTAATCACCTGACACCCTTATCAACATTTTTATTAGAAACCCGCTCTGGACATTGCGAATATTTTGCCACTTCTACAGCCCTTATGTTGCGCTCTTTAGGCATTCCAGCACGTTATGCTGTTGGATATTCAGTTCACGAATTTAGCCCTTTGGAGAGCCAATATATTGTCAGAAGTCGTCATGCTCATGCTTGGACATTAGCTTATATAGCGGGAAAATGGCAAGCCTTTGATACAACCCCGGCTGACTGGATAAGTGTAGAGGATAACGCTGCTTCTCAATTGAGTTTTATTTCTGATTTATGGTCATTATTGACTTTTAAATTTTCCCTATTATTACGGCAGGGTGCCGGTAGCTATGGCTGGAAATATGGCGGCGGGCTAGTCTTGGTATTAATAATTTTTCTGGGGTGGAAATTTAGCTCTCCCAAAAAGATCCGCCGTTTAACTAAAACCTCGAAAACCTTTAAATCCAGTCAAAACAATAACATACCTGATTTGGTTTCCGAATTTTATTTAATCGAAGACAAGCTAAAAAAATTAGGATTTATTCGCCCTCCTTCCGAACCTTTAAAAAGTTGGATAAAGCGGTTAAAAAACGAACAACCAGAATTAGCTTTTATTGACGATTTGGAATCGCTGGTTGAGCTTTATTATCACATCCGTTTCGATAGAGAAAATTCCGTGAGCATTCAGCAAAGCAATAATGATGCTGAAAAAACCCGATTCAAATCTTTTATCCAATCTTGGCTTAAGAAATATTAAGGGCCGGTATTTCCTTGGTTTAAGGCTTGATGGATTCTTTCAAAAATCATCTTTAGCTACCTTCGTGACTTTGAGATCCTCGTTTTCTTTTCATAATAAGTAGAAGCACTTAATTATTTGTAGGATGGGTAGAGCGTAAGCGATACCCATCAAAGCGTTGAGAGTGTTGGGTTTCGTTCCTCTACCCAACCTACATTACATATAGAGTTTAATTAAGTTGACTTACTTAACAGACAAACGCTCTGAATGTCCATCTTCAAAGTCAGCTAAAACACTGAACCATTAAATTATAAAATCGAATAAAATGAATATAAAGCATATTTAAATCCTCTTATTGCTCTGATAGTCCGCTCAAATTATGATCATCCCTCGACTCAACCAAATTAAAAATTTATATCACGCATTAGTCAAGAACCTGCTACTTATGCTGCTTGGTTTACTCGCTTCTGTGGCTGTTTTATTCTTGTGGCAAGAGCTAATTGCCAACGAACAACTCCACATCGAGCAGTTAATTGAGCAACAAGCCAATGCGATCAAGTCACAAATCAGCGAAGAATTATCAATTCGGATGGTCGCACTTCAGCAAATGGCAAATCGTTGGGAAGTGAGTGGCGCTACACCCCAAGACCTTTGGGAAGCTGATGCTGAAGCCTATGTAAAGGATTTCTACGGTTGTCAAGCGCTGGAGTGGGTCGATCCCTCATTTAAAGTCCGCTGGGTTGTACCTTTAATAGGAAATGAGGCCGTAAAAAACTTAGATTTGAGTCAGGAGCCACGTCGCCAGATTACTTTGCAGGTGGCTCGTGATTTACGTCAAATTATTTTAACACGCAAGATTGCACTGGCTCAAGGCGGTAAAGGATTTCTGGCAACGGTTCCTCTATTTGTAGGCGAAAGATTTGATGGGTTTATTCTTGGAGTCTTTCGGTTTCAAAGTTTATTTCACACTATTTTAAAAGTGCCGGTTGGGTATAACGTTGCGATTTATGATGGCGCAGAATTAATTTACAGCCAAGGGAATACATCTCAATCTTTCCCTCACAAAACGGTAGTCGTTAAAACCTATGGTGCCGACTGGCGCCTAGAGGTTTCTCCCACTCCCGAATTACTGGAACAAGTAAAATCTCCGGTGCTAAATGTCGTCTTAATAGGCGGTTTAGCTTTAGTTTGGATGCTTGTATTAATCGTTTATTTAACCCAAATTAGCTATCGTCAAATTCATCAATTTAAAAAAGCTAACCGTCAGTTAGAACGGGAAATTCACCAACGACAACAGGCAGAAATTGAGATCGCTCGACTAGCCGCCATTGTTGAATCCTCAGAAGATGCAATTTTTAGTAAAGATTTAGATAATGTAATTACAAGCTGGAATCGTGGAGCCGAGCGGATTTTTGGTTACACCGCCGCAGAAATCATCGGCCAAAGGGCGACAAAATTAATTTCAGCAGAATATCAAGATGAAGAAAACAACAATATTCGCAGAATTCAGCAAGGAGAACGCATCAAACATTACGAGACAAAACGGCTGAGAAAAGACGCAGCTTTAATCGATATTTCAATTACTGTTTCACCAATTAAAGACGAAAACGGCAATATCATTGGAGCTTCAAAAATTGCCCGCAATATTAGTGACCGCAAACAAGCTGAAGAAGCACTACGTCAGAGCGAAGAACGCTGGGAACTAGCGCTACGCGGGAATAACGACGGCATTTGGGATTGGAATATTCAAAGCAACGAAGTTTTCTTTTCTAGCCGGTGGAAAGAAATGCTGGGTTATCAAGAACATGAAATCCAAAACACTTTGGACGAATGGACAAACCGCATACATCCCGATGATTTAGAATGGGTCATGGAAGCCGTTCAAGACCATTTTGCCAAAAAAACACCCTTCTATCTCACAGAACATCGCATTCGCTGTAAAGATGGTTCCTATAAATGGATTCTGGATCGCGCTCAAGCACTTTGGGATGACAAAGGTAAAGTAATTCGGATGGCCGGTTCTCACACCGATATCACAGAACGCAAACAAACTGAAGTTGCCATCAAAGAAAGCGAAGCTAGATATCGCCAACTCATCGATAACTTAACTGCTGGTTTTGTCATTCACGCAATTGATACCAGCATCATATTATGCAATTCAAAAGCCTGTGAATTACTAGGGCTTTCAATGGATCAAATCTTGGGAAAAACCACCTTTGATCAGTCATGGCATTTCCTGCGAGAAGATGGCACAGTTATGCCAAAAGAGGAATATCCGGTGAATCAAGTTTTATCCTCTAACATTCCCCTCAAAAATTATGTTTTAGGAATTAACAGAGGAATTGACCCCTTAATTTGGGTATTAGTCAATGCTTACCCAGAGTTCGATACCAACAATCAATGCAAACAAGTTGTCATTACCTTTATTGATATTAGCAAGCTTAAACAAGCCGAGTCAGAAATTCAACAAACCCGGAATTTCTTACAAGCACTCTTGAATCATCTACCCGTTGCGATTGTTGTCAAAGATGCACATCCTGAAAGATTTGGAGTATTTCAGTTTTGGAATAAAACTAGCGAAGTGTTATTTGGAATTTCCGCCGAACAAGCCACCGGCAAAACTTGCTATGACTTTTTCCCAACCGAACAAGCAAACTTTTTCGACCAAAAAGATAGAGAAACTGTCAGCAAAGGTAGTGTTGAGGATATTCCCGAAAAAGTCATCGATAGTCATAGTTTAGGCCAACGTTGGCTGCATACCATCAAAATTCCCATTTATAACGAGCAGAATCAGCCCGATTATCTGCTTGAATTTTCAGAAGATATCACTGCTCGCAAACAAGCAGAAACAGAATTGCGAGAAATGAGTAAGGCGGTAGAAAATGCGGTGTCCGGTATTTCTAAACTAGATACCCAAGGATGTTACCTCTTCGTCAATAAAGCTTATGCTGACCTGACAGGCTACCAACCAGAAGAAATGCTCGGAATGGCTTGGCAAAAAACCGTACATCCCGACGAGTTAGACAAACTAATTGCAGCCTATGGGCAGATGGTAGAACAGGGTAGAGTTGAAGTTGAAACCACAGGAGTCCGTAAAGATAATTCAATTTTTTACAAACAATTGGTGATGATTTCAACTTACGACGAACAACACCAATTCATAGGGCATTACTGCTTTATGAAAGATATTACTGAGCGCAAAATAACCGAAGTCGCACTAGCTCAAGAACTCCTGCGGACTAAAACACTTTTCCACACTTCAATGGATGGTATTGTTGTCATGGATGCAAAGGGAAAAGTGGTTGAAGCCAGCCCCAGTTTTGCCCAAATGCTGGGTTACACTTTAGAAGAAACGGTAAATCTTAGTGTTTTTGATTGGGATGCTCAATGGTCGAAGGAAGAGCTAGAACTAATATTAAATGAACAGCAAACTTTTCCTCTCTTTGAAACTCGACACCGCCGGAAAGATGGTTTCATTTATGATGTTGAAATTAGCTGGAGCCGCGTGACTTTAGAAGGAAAAGTTATGAACTTATGTATCTGCCGCGATATCAGCGGACGCAAACAAACAGAAGAAGCTCTGCGACATCAAAAAGAGATGTTTCAAACCATCGTCAGTCATATCCCAGTTATGATTGCTTTGTTTAACCCAGAGGGGATAATTGAATTTATCAACCCGGAATTAGAACGAATTTTAGGTTGGTCGCTAGAGGATTGGAAGCAAAAAGATATCTTAGAAGAGTGTTATCCAGACCCGGTTTATCGCCAAAGTGTCTTAGAACATATGCTGTCGGCTACTGGAAAATGGAAAGATGCAACTACGCTAACCGCTACCAAACAATCGTTAGAGACATCTTGGGCAAACGTGAGGCTTTCCAGCGGATATTTGTTAGGGATTGGTCAAGATATTACTGAGCGCAAACAAAAAGAACGAGCCCTGCAACAAGCAATGGAAGCCGCAGAAGCAGCGAATTTAGCAAAAAGTATTTTTCTGGCGAATATGAGCCACGAACTACGCACTCCGCTCAACGTGATTTTGGGATTTGCCCAGGTGATGGCCCATGACTCTGCCCTAACTCCCAGTCAACAAGAAGACTTACTCACGATTCGCCGGAGTGGCGATCATCTCTTGAATTTGATTAATGATGTGTTAGATATCTCAAAAATTGAATCGGGGCACTGCACGATTGAAGAGAGCCCCTTTGATTTAATTGCATTGCTGCATTCTCTCCGCAATATGTTTGCAGAACGAGCGAGTTCTAAAGGGCTTGACATCTCTTTGGAGATTAGCCCAGACGTGCCCCAATACATCCTTGCCGATGCTCAAAAATTGCGCCAAGTTTTACTCAATCTTCTCAGTAATGCAATTAAATTTACCAGTCGGGGAAGTATTACTGTGGGCGTGAGCGTTGCGGTTGACGATAAAAAAACGACACCCATCACTCAGTCGATTCTCCGGTTTGTGGTGGCTGACACCGGTGTAGGCATTGCCGTAGAAGAACTGGACACCATTTTCGATGCGTTTGTACAAGCTCAAGCTGGGAAGCGCTCAGCCAATGGTACCGGCCTAGGTTTAACCATTAGCCGCAAACTTGTGGAACTGATGGGCGGTCAAATTTCTGTCAGTACCACTCTCGGAGTGGGCACTCAATTTAGCTTTACTGTTCCCGTTACTCCCACGAGCGGAGTTAATATTACACCCGAAGAGAATGATCGCCTTGTGATTGGGTTAGCGCCCGGCCAACCCCATCATCGCATTTTGGTGGTTGATGATCGGCTTGAAAATCGTCGGCTGATCGCTCGATTACTGGGTCAATTAGGCTTAGAGGTAAAAGAAGCGACTAACGGACGCGAAGCGGTAAAGATTTGGCAGGAATGGCTTCCTGACTTAACCTGGATGGACATTCGGATGCCGGTGCTCGATGGATATGAAGCCACTAAGCAAATTCGGGCAATGGAACACGGGCAGAATGGCATTATTATTGCACTGACTGCCCAAGCATCCCAGAGTGATCGCGCCCTCGCCCTCGCTGCTGGTTGCAACGACTATATCAGCAAGCCCTTCCGAGAACAGACCGTCTTTTTCAAGATGTCGGAATATCTAGGGTTAAAGTATATCTATGAGGAAGAAACAATGGCGGGGCAAGGGAGAGGCCATAATTCTTCGCCTTCCCTATCTTCTCTTTCCACTCCGGCTTCTAGTTGCTTCGATCCAGCGCTTCTGGCCACGTTATCATCGGCATGGCTAACGCAGTTGGAGAAGGCGGCTGTCTGCGGGGATGATGTTTTGATCATTGACTTGGTTGCTGAACTATCGCCAGAATTTTCTTCACTGGCTACGGAGCTTGTAGAATTCGCCAACCAGTATCAATTTGAGGAAATTCTCAAGCTGATTCAAGACAATTTTCCCACGAGGGTTTCTTCTTCCAATTCATAAGCTGTTTGTCTCTTTAACATACGTTGAGAAGATGTCTTTAAAAACAGCAAATTGAACTGCTCACTACTTTTACTCAAATTTAGGAGAAGATTATGGCGACTACTCTCAAATTTGGCCGCCAAGCGAATATCCTCATCGTTGATGATATCCCCGACAATCTACGATTATTAGCCAAAATACTAGAGTCTCAAGGCTATATAGTTCGCAAATCACTGAACGGCAGAATGGCGCTCCAAGCGGTTGAACGGCAAGCTCCTGATATCATTTTACTTGATATCAATATGCCAGAAATGAATGGGTATGAAGTCTGCCAACTTTTAAAAGCATCGGCTGCGACTGCTGAGATTCCCGTAATTTTTATCAGTGCGCTGGATCAAGTTGACGAAAAGGTACGCGCTTTTGAAGTGGGGGCTGTAGACTATATCACAAAGCCTTTTCAAGAAAAAGAAGTGCTGATGCGTGTTCATACCCAATTAGTGATCCAACATCAACATCAGGAACTCCTCGAAAAAAATCAACGTTTAGAACAGGAAATACAGGAACGTCTGAGGGCTGAAGAAGAAGTTAGACAGCTATCTCTAACGGATGAATTAACGAAATTATATAACCGGCGCGGCTTTTTTTTGCTGGCAGAGCAACAATTGAAAATTGCTCGACGCACGCAAACTTCTGCCTGTCTTTTATTTGCTGACTTGGATGGTTTAAAGAATATAAACGATACTTTAGGTCACGAAATGGGAGACAGACTCATCGTTGATGCAGCCCAAATTTTAAAGCAAACTTTTCGTGATGCGGATATTGTGGCTCGACTGGGAGGAGATGAATTTGCTATATTTATGCCTGGTTGTTTGGCTGAGGCTGATGATTTTTATGTTCGACTCCAAGATAATATTGATCGCTTTAATCAACAGCCTGATCGCTGCTATCTACTTTCTATCAGTATAGGCTTGCAATGGGGAGATATGAATAGTGAATGTTCGCTAGAACAATTGATAGCTCAGGCTGACAAACTTATGTACGAACATAAACGCACTAAACCCTATTTTAAGAGTTCTTTTGAGAAAAGTAATAGGGATTTGCCTGAAGCAGTATTTCCTCAGCGTTTTGAAAGTTATTGAGTTTATTTAGGGTTCCGGCAATTATCGCGCCACAACACCGGCTCTTTTCCGATTAGAGGGCGATTTGGGGCCAGCCGGTGAGGTAGGCGATGTGGGTTTCTAGGGCTTGTTGGAGGGTGTCGATGATGGTGCTGGGGTAGGGATAGCGTTTGAATTCAAATTTGAGGATGTTGCGGAGTTTGAAGGCGCCTGGCAAGTCTTGAGATTCGGCGATGGCTTGGAGAACGAGGTTTTGCCAGACCAGCAGTTTTCTGTAGCTAAAAAATGTCGAACAGCACCGGCCATCTTTGCCTTTGTAGGAAACCCAGAGTTGATGGGCGAGTAAGCGGACTTGATAGATATTTTCAAGGCGCATGGCCATAAGGCGGGCGAGTTCGCGCTTGATTTGGCCGATTTTGTTGGCGAGTTGGACGGTGGGTTTGAGGATTTTTCGGCTGATCAGGCTTTGGCGCTTGCGGGACATAGGTGTGGCTCCCTGAATAACTTGTGAGTGGAGGTTTGGCTTGCTGGGGCTGTTCGCAATGATTTATAGTTCCATTTTAAACAATGTTTTGATTTATGTCAAGCATGAAAATGAAACTTGTACACTGATAAGTAAACTGAAGAGTTTTTGTTAAGTTCTCTTGGCTAGAATGGGTGGCGCAAGCTAGATGGTAACGGCACAAAGTAAAGAAAAACTGATGGAACTGGTGAAAAAGGCACGGGGCGGTATGACTAAGCGTGCTTTTGGCCGGCTTTTGGGTGTAACGGATACGGCGGTTCGGTTGTGGGAAACGGGACAAACGTTTCCTGAAACTGAGCAGTTGAGTAAACTGGCTGCTAGAACCGGCTATTCGCTGGAGGAGTTGCTGAGTTATTTGGAGGGTAAGCCGGTGTCTTCGTCCAAGGAGTTGACGGAGATTTTGGAGCAAATTCGCTATATGCCGCTGTCGGATGTAGCGGAAATTGGCAAGGCGGTGGCTGAGAGGTTTGCAGATGTGGCACAGATAACACGGCATTAAGAGAGTGAGACTTCTGTGGGCAGGGTAATGGTGAAGGTGGAACCGATACCCGGTTGGGAGGTGAGGGAAATTTGACCTTGGAGGAGTTTGACGAGGCGGCGGACAATGGCGAGTCCCAGGCCGGTGCTGTTGGGAAGGTAGGAGTTATCGGCGGAGACGACTCGGAAGTAGGGCTCAAAGATGTGTTTTTGGTCTTCTGGGGTGATTCCTTTGCCGGTGTCGCTGATGGTGATTGACCATTGGTTGTCTGGGAGAGACTCGCAGATGACTTTGATGGTGCCGGTTTCTGTGTAGCGGATGGCGTTACTGAGGAGGTTGGTGAGGATTTGCTGTAGGCGTAGGCTGTCGGTGATGACTTGTTCTGGGCAATTCTGGCATTCTAGGGTGAGTTTTAAGAGTTTTGCGCTGGCTAAGGATTCGACCATTTCTAGGGTTTGGTTGATTAAGGTCTGGGGGTTGATTTCGGTGGGGTGAAGCTGCATTTGACCGGCTTCATAGCGGGAGATTTCGAGGGAGTCGTTGATCAGGCGGAGCAGTTGCCGGCCATTTCGCTGGACTTTTTCGATGTGTTCGAGGTTGGGGACGTTATTTTCTACGTTGGGGTTTTGTTTCATTTGCCGCAGAAATAGGTCGGAGTAGCCGATGATTGAGGTGAGGGGGGTTTTGAGTTCGTGGGCGAGGTGGGCGAGGTTGTCTTTGGATGCGCGTACTAGGCGGGTTAGTTCTTGGTTGGTGAGGCGCATTTGGCTTTGGAGTTGCTCGAATTCTTTGAGTCTTTCTTGGGTATAGGTTTGAAAACAGCGGGCGATGATTTCGTCTATGGCGGTGTCTATTAAGCGCATGGCGCGAATGACTTCTACTGTGGTTCCTTGTTCTAAGTCTTCTTCTAATACTGAAAATATTACGCAACGGATTAGCCGGTATTCTCTGGCTATTTCTTCGGCGTCGTAGCCTTGTTTGGCGCGGAGTTTTCCGTGTTCTAATGATTTTTCGACTAGGGTTTTTATGTCGCTGTCTTCTGATTCAGAAAGAATGGTGGCGATGGCTTGTAGAAGGATGGGGAGGCTGTCTCGGATGCCTTTATAGGTGAGTTCTTTTGCTGTTTCGATTTTTTCGTCCTGCCGGACTGCTTCTACCCATTGCTCGATGATTATTTCTATTTTGTTAAGGAGTGCGAGGCTAAAATCTTTCATGGGTATCGGCTGTTTTTTTGTCTGTGCGGAAGTCGCTATTTATAGATTAGGTGATTTGGTGGCTTGTTTTATGGGTATCTGGGTCTAGGATTGTTTGGTTGATAATTTGATGGGCTTGCCTGGTGTGGGGGCGGGGGGCAATTTCAAATGCTTTGTTAATAAATTAGGTGAAGGGTAAAGAGGGAATTCTGCGAAGTATGCTGAGTGATTGAATGGTTTGTTAAAAAACATCTTTATAAGGCGGTTTTTGTCGGTGCCGGATAATTTTTTAATTTTGGACAAAATGGGCTAGATTAAGATGAATTTTTTATTTTTAAAGCCTTATTGAATGATAACATTTTTTGGGGAGGCCGGCAGCAATTTTCAGGCAATTTAGAGGGGGTAAACTTCAAAGTGGGGTGAGGGGATTGTTTTGTTGGTGGCGAGTGGAGTTGGGCTGTTGGAGAGGTTAAAGTGTATAATGAGTTTTGATAAACTGAGTTTCTCGGTTTTTGGTTCAGAGTTTTTGGTTAGTTTTTCACCTATTTACAATCACGGAAAGGAAAGTTAACAATGTTTAGATATTTAAATGTTTTAAAGTTTTTTTGGGGTGCTGCTATTGCGGCGGAGTTGGAGTATCGGATTAATTTTTTGATTTCGAGTTTGACGAGTTTGGGGAATTTGGCGGGGAGTATTTTTGCTTTGTTTTTGTTTTACCGCACTGGTTATACTTTTGCTGGTTGGAAGTGGGAGGAGGCGCTTGTGGTGTTGGGTATTTTTACGATTTTGCAAGGGTTTTCGAGTACGTTTTTGGTGCCAAATTTGAATAAGATTGTGGATCATGTGCAGCAGGGAACTCTGGATTTTGTTTTGTTAAAACCGATTAATTCTCAGTTTTGGTTGTCTACGCGGACAATTTCGCCTTGGGGCTTGCCGGATCTTATTTTTGGGGTGATTGTGTTATGGTATGCTGGCTCAAAGTTAAATTTGCAAGCAAGTAATTATTTGCTGGGTGTGATTCCTTTGGGGTTTGGTTTGGTGAGTCTTTATAGTTTGTGGTTTGTGTTGGGGGCGACGAGTATTTGGTTTGTGAAAATTTATAATGTGACGGAGGTTTTGCGGGGTTTGTTGGAGGCGGGGAGGTATCCAATGGCGGCTTATCCTGCGGGGTATCGTGTGTTTTTTACGTTTGTGGTGCCGGTGGCTTTTTTAACGACTGTGCCGGCGGAGGCGTTGTTAGGAAGGGGTGAGGTTGGTTGGATTGCTGGGGCGGGGTTTTTGGCGCTGTTTTTGTTGGTTTTTTCGATGGGTTTTTGGCGCTTTGCTTTGCGTTTTTATACGAGTGCTTCAAGTTAGGGAGGGGTTGGGAGAAAGAATGCCGGTTTGTTAAATATTTATTGGCAAATTTATTTGGCAGATTTCTACCAAAGGTGAGAGTTTGGAGGTAATGTTTCAGGATATAACAAGAAAAGCTAATGAGAGTAGGAAGGTAGGAATGGAAAGTAAACATTTGGGAAACACCGGCATCTTGATCAGTGCTATTGGTTTAGGAGGAATGCCGTTATCTTTAACCGGCCGGCCTCCTGAAAATGATGCGATTTCTGTTATTCAGCGGGCTTTAGATTTGGGTGTGACTTTTATTGATTCGGCTGATGCTTATTGCTTAGATGAAAGCGACAAACACCACAATGAAAAACTTATTGCTAAAGCAATTCAGGAATATTCGGGGAATAAAAATAATGTGGTTGTAGCAACAAAAGGGGGTTTAATGCGCCCCAATGGTAGCTGGGCGCGCAATGGCAATCCGAAGCATTTAAGGGAGACTATTCGGGGGAGTTTTGAGGCTTTGGGTGGGGAAAAGGCGATTGATGTTTGGCAATATCATGCGCCTGATCCTGACTATTCGATTGAGGAATCGCTGGCGCCGGTGAAGGAGGCGGTAAAGTCGGGATTAATTCGGTTTGTTGGGGTGTCTAATTTTTCGGTTGAGCAGATAAAACGGGCTCGGAATGTGGTTGAGGTTGTGTCTGTGCAAAATCAATATAATCCCTGGTACCGGCAACCAGAATTTGATGGGGTTCTCGAATATTGTGAACGGGAAACGCTGACGTTTTTGCCTTGGAGTCCTTTGGGGGGAAGTCGCCGGGTTAAAAGTTTAAAAGAGTTTACGGTGATTGCTAATTTGGCGCAAGAAAAAGAAGTTTCTGTTTATTGTATTGTGCTGGCTTGGTTGCGGGCAAAATCTTCTTGTATTGTGCCGATTCCTGGGGCAACTAAGGTATCTAGTATTGAGGATTCTGTGCAGGCTGTGAAGGTGAAGTTGACGGCGGAAGAGATGGGGCAAATTGATAAAGCGACGGCGTAAATTTAAGGTTTAAAAGAAAGCCACCGATTTCAAACGGTGGCTACAAGAATAAAGTGCCTTTCGAGGAATAAGTAAGTGAATAGGAAATTAGAAGTTAGCTAGAGATCAGCCGGTGGGGATTTTTTGGACATGGGCTTGGGCTTGCAAATTCAAGTTATCGCTGTTGACATCAAGCCGGTTTAACCGTAAAGACATCCCATCCAATTCAAAGTTTTTAAAGTCGAGAATTTCGGCGGTTTTCTCTAACAAAGCTTTGGTTAATTCGGGGTACAATTCTTTGTTGTCTGGATATTCAACATTTTCTAAAACCAAGCCGCTGCCATTTGTAAGGACGCGGGGAACGGCGGTAAATTCAATTTGTTGGGTTTCCTTTGTTTCGCGTACTTTTACGGCTGCACTCAATGCAATTTTTCCATTCCCCGGAAGCTGAAAGTTAACGCTTTCTACATCTACTGTCACCGGCTTTCCTTCGACATTCACCTGCAAGTTTTGCAGCATTTGGGCGATATACTCGGAATTAAAAGCGCCGTTAATATCGTTTTCTGTTAAAACAACGTTCGCGTTTCCTTGGGTGGGTTTGGTGAGTTCAATTTGTCCAAAAGCTGCTTGCATGGGATTAATTGCAACGTTGTTAACTTGCATTTCCAATTTTTCCATTCTCAAGCTTTCTTGCATGACTAATCCTTCGCCTTCTATGACGACAGAATCTATTTCTCCTGCCATCATTTTGAAGGCATCAGCTTTGACTTTTACCTGCAATTCTTCGACTTTATCGAGTTGACTGGCTATACCAATTTCTGCTGCTTTGCTTAATGCTTGTTCGTGCAGTCCGCTTGCTTCTTGGGTCACGTTTTGCTCTCCGATTTCTCTTTACAAAAGTTAACTTTAGGTCATCGGCCCATAACATTTGCTCTGTCTTGAGGGAGAAAACCGGCTGAAACACTCTCTATCTGGGGGGGAATTAAAATTTCTAAATTCAAGCTACAAAATGAATAGGTTTTATTTTGAGATTTTTTGAGATTTTATGCCCCAATACTTCGGTAAACTTCCTACAACCGCTCAACCTTGGTCAACTATTGAGCCGGTAGAATCTGTGCAAAAGGATGAGCGTTCCGTACAATTTAAGTGTGGGGAAGCGCATCTAATTCTCAGTATCCTGGCGCCCAATCTTATCCGCGTCAAAATGTCTCCTAATGGCGATTTTTTACCGCGCCGATCTTGGGCTGTGGCTAAAGATGATAGTGAGTGGCCGGTTGTTTCATTTCAACACAACCAAAGCGGGAATAACACCGAAATTGAGACAGAACAACTTAAAATTTCTGTAACAAAAGATAGCCAAATTTCGTTTTTTGATAAACAAGGAAATGCCTTTGCTTGTGATGCAAACCCAAGTGCCGGTTGGCGGATGGGAATGACAGCAAGTTGGAAAAAAATTGCCGCAGACGAACATTTTTATGGTTTTGGAGAACGCACCGGCTTTTTAGATAAACTCAGCCAAGTTAAAACTAATTGGACAACAGATGCGCTTGATTTTGGTTCGCTTACTGATGAAATGTACCAAGCGATTCCTTTTTTTATTGCCTTACGTCCGGGTTTAGCCTATGGTGTTTTCTTTAATACAACTTTTTGGAGTTGCTTTGATATTGGTGCCGAAGAACCGGCAATTTTAAAAATGGAAACTCGCGCCCCGGAACTGGATTATTATATCATTTACGGCCCGGAACCCTCCCAAATTTTACAAACCTATTGCGAGTTAACCGGCAAAATGCCTCTGCCTCCAAAATGGGCTTTAGGTTATCATCAATGCCGGTGGAGTTATGAATCCGAAATTGTTGTCCAAAACCTTACAAAAGAATTTCGTCAACGTCAAATTCCCTGCGATGTGATTCATTTAGATATCGATTATATGCGGGGATATCGAGTTTTTACTTGGAGTCCGAAACGCTTTCCTAATTATCAAAATTTACTCAGCAATTTAGCTGAAAACGGCTTTAAAGCTGTGACGATTATTGACCCTGGCGTAAAATACGAACCAGAGGCAGATTATGCCGTTTTTGATGAAGGTCTGCAAAACGATTATTTTGTCCGAAAAGCCGACGGACAGTTATTTCATGGTTATGTCTGGCCGGATAAAGCGGTGTTTCCTGATTTTATGCGCTCTGATGTGCGAAAATGGTGGGGAGATTGGCATAAAACCCTTACAGATGTTGGAGTTAGCGGCATTTGGTGCGATATGAATGAGCCGGCATTAGATGACCGGCCTTTTGGCGATCCGGGTAATAAAATTTGGTTTCCTTTTGATGCACCGCAAGGCGATGATAATGACCGCACAAACCATGCAGAAACGCATAATTTATACGGTTTAATGATGGCAAAATCGACATCTGAAGGCTTAGAAAAGCATCGCCATGAGCGCTCTTTTGTTTTAACTCGTTCGGGTTATGCCGGTGTGCAAAAATGGTCATCTGTTTGGATGGGTGACAATCATTCTTTGTGGGATCATTTGGAAATGTCGCTGCCCATGTTATGCAATATGGGACTTTCTGGTGTGGCATTTGTAGGCTGTGATATTGGAGGTTTTGCCGGCAATGCTACTGCGGAATTATTTGCGCGTTGGATGCAAGTTGGAATGCTTTACCCCCTCATGCGTGCCCATTCTGCCTTTAGTACCGCACGTCACGAACCTTGGGTTTTTGGTGAAGAAGTCGAGAAAATTTGCCGCGAATATATCCAATTGCGGTATCAACTTTTGCCTTATATTTACACAGCGTTTTGGGAAGCCGCAACCACCGGCGCACCAATTTTGCGACCGCTTCTTTATCATTATCCCAATGATTTGCAAACCTATCATCTCTATGATCAAGTATTCCTTGGTTCGGCAATAATGGCAGCCCCAATTTATCGTCCGGGGGTGGAATATCGCAGTGTTTATTTACCAGAAGGTGTCTGGTTTGATTGGTGGACAGGTGAACGTTATCAAGGTTCGCAGCACATTTTAGCACACGCACCCCTCGAAAAAATGCCACTTTATGTCCGGGCCGGTGCTGTTATTCCCATGATGCCGGTTATGCAATACGTTGATCAGCGTCCGGTTGATGAATTGACTGTAAAAATATACCCCGGAGAAGGCGAATTTACTTTCTATGAAGATGATGGAAAAAGCTTTGAATACAAAACCGGCAATTTTGCCACCACAACTTACAAAGTCTTTTCTGAAAATGAAAAAATCCTTGTTGAAATAGGTGCAAAACAAGGTAATTATACTCCCCCAGCGCGTCAACTTATTGTGCAAGTTATTGGAGTAGGGGAAGAGCGTTTTACAGATGATGGAAACGCCCGAACGCTAACGTTTTAAGCCTTACCCCGACTCAAAACTTAAAAAGAAATTAAAAACCGCAGATGAACGCAGATTAACGCAGATAATATAATTAATTCATCCGCGTTAATCCGCGTTTATCTGCGGTTAAAAAATGACAACCAAACCTCTAGCTGTCTTCGTTCCCTGGCTACACTTTCACCAACCCCCCATCTGGGTAGGAGAAACCCTCACCGGCAACCTTGAAAAAATGCTCAATGGGCCCGAAAATTCCGAAGAACGCTGGAATGCACAATGGTTTGCTCAAGCTTACAAAAACCCCGCCAGATACATCGAAATTTTGCGAAAAGAAGGGCATTTTCCCCGCATCATGGTTGATTATTCAGGGGTTTTACTTGAAGAATTAGCCAAACTAAGCACCGGCTTATTTAATAATATCTATGTAGATGGGGAAGCGATTGGTAATGTCATAGAATTATGGCGGTATATTTTAAACGAATATCCCGATAGTGTCGAATTTGCCGGCACCGCCTATAGTCATTGTTATTTCCCCGCTACCCCCGAACGCGATCACGAAGCACAAATCATGCAATGGCGCAAAGTTTTTGCTGATTTATTTGGCGAAAAAGCACTTTCAAAAGTACGCGGTTTTTGGCCGCCAGAAATGGGAATGACCGGCGATCCTGCGGAAGCATTGCGGTTTATTCGTTTGCTGAAAAAATGCGGTTATGAATGGATAATTTTACCCCGTAGCGCCATCGAACATCCTGAAAATTGGAGTGTGCCGGCCCTCGAAAATCGCGTCCATTGGTTAACCGTTGAATCTCAAGGAGAAACCGAGCAAATTTTATGCGTTATCCGCGATACAGACATGGGAATTCGTCAGCAAAGCGGTCAAAATGTCGATGGTTGTATTAACGATATGCGTTATCGCGGCCAAGAATTACAAGCTGAAAAAATCCCCCCTTTAATTGTGCCAACTTCTGACGGAGAAAATGGCAATGTAATGATGTTTGAATATTTCCGCAATAGCTTTGCACCCCTGTTTCGTAATTCTCAATCTTGGCAAGATATCGCCTTTATGAATGTCAGCGAATATATAGACCAATATTTGCCCAATGGCGCAACAACAGAAGTGCGATTAAAACCCACCGGCGGATCATGGATAGGGGGACATCAAAGCTGGAATGAAGGAGATCGCCGCCAACAAGTTTTAGCCGCCATTGAACAGTTAAGTCAAAACTACGCAAATAACGCTCTTCAAGATAAAATGCCGGTGCTTTTATGCGAAACCAGTTGTTATGTTTACTGGAATTCTGAGTTTTGGTTTCAGCAAGCAGATCGCTGTATTGATTGGGCAAAAAAATCCCCGTAAATAAGCAGGCCGGTTAGTGTATTTTTTGCCAAACTCTGCGTTGGAAACCGCACCGGCCTTTTCAGTTCTCTTCATCATAACAACTAAAAATTTTCCCTCCACCGGCCCATCACCAAGTCGTCAAACAAAAACGTTATTTATCTAATTTCTTAATCCAAAATCCCGTCATACTGTAAAATATAACCCATAAAATCCAACAGAGGAAACCATGCCATCTTGCACCTTTGCCGAATACATCGAACAAGAAAAAACCGAAGCCAGCCGGCATGAATACGTCAGCGGCTACAAATTTGAAATGCCAGAAATTAGCGAAGAACATCATCTCATCGCTACCAAAATTGAAACTTTATTTGCCGCCAAACTCCGCGAAAAATCCTATCAACTCTATAGCTTTGAAAACCCCCTTTGGATAGAACAAGTTGCTGTTTGTTACTATCCCGATATGATGATCATTCCCACAACCCAAAAAACCGAAACCCCCTACAAAACTAACCCCAACCTCATCATAGAAATTTTCAGTTCCCGAACCCAAGCCACCGACCGGCAAGAAAAATTCTCCAACTACCAAGCTATCCCAACTTTGCAAGAATATATCTTAATTTCTGAAAAAGAACCCAAAATCGAAATTTACCGCAAAAAAGAGGGCTACTGGAGAAGCCAAACCCTAAAAGAAACCGAAGATATCTACATTCAAACTCTCGACCTCACCATCAGCCTTGAAGACATCTATCAAAACAGCTTCATAGACGACTAACTAAATATTAAAAACCGGGTTTCTTGCCACATAACGTAAATTTCTCAAACAAACCCGGTTTCTTTTTTAAAAACTAACCTATCTGCGTCCATCCGCGTTTATCTGCGGTTAAAAAACTCTTATTTCCACACCCTTACTACCTGCAAAGCACCCCCAGCAAACAACTTTTTCTCACCCCCACTAAACCCAATTTCCCGCAAAACTTCCAACAAATCAATATCCAATAACTCCCAAGATGTATGAGTTTCAAATAACCATAAAAACACCGCCAACCCAGGCCAAAATAATACATTAGTGGGAGAATGAAAATCGATCATAGTAAAAACTCCCCCCGGTTTTAAAACTCTAAAAATCTCCCCAAAAATTTGCCGGCGCTGTTCTTTTTCCATTTCGTGCATCGCCACACTGGAATGCACCACATCAAACACCGCATCCGAAAACGGCATCTCTTCTGCAAACGCCTCCACAAACTTCGCCTCCGGCACATTTTGCCGCGCTCGCTTCACCGAAAAAGGCGACGCATCCAACCCCGTCACATCCTGCGAAAACTCTACTAAAAACCGCGTCGTTTGACCGGCACCACAACACAAATCCAAAATTTTCGTATCAGCATTTATTGACAATCCCTCTAACGCTAAATGACGAAACCGACTCTCCCCCCCTACACCCAACGCCGCCAACCGGGAAATGCCATCATAAAGCCACTGATAGCGATAACTCCAATCTCGCAAAATTGTAGCCACCCTTCAACTCCCTTAAATAAATACACAACACTTGTGTAGCCCAAGATACAGCCTAGCGCTGATTTTCATAAAAATTCCTCTTTCCGTCTCACCCCCGGACGCCTTATCATTGTTAAAATCAGTAACGAAAATGAAAACAAACTATAAAGTGTAACTGCTATGGGCCGTGTAGGGGTTTTATTGCTCAATCTAGGAGGGCCGGATCAACTTGATGATGTCCGACCATTTCTTTTTAACTTATTTTCCGATCCAGAAATCATTAGACTGCCCTTTCCTTGGTTGCAAAAACCCCTAGCATGGCTCATTTCCACGCTGAGGGTCGAAAAATCTCAGGAAAACTACCGTCAAATTGGCGGCGGTTCGCCTCTGCGCCGCATCACCGAAGAACAAGCCCTGGCTATGCAGCAAGTCTTGCAAGAAAAAGGCACGGATGCCCAAGTGTACATCGGAATGCGCTACTGGCACCCGTTCACCGAAGAAGCCATCGCTCGCATCAAACGCGACAAAATAGAAAAACTTGTTATCCTCCCCCTCTACCCCCAATTTTCGATCAGCACCAGCGGTTCTTCTTTCCGTCTCCTTGAGAAAATTTGGCAACAAGACCCGAATCTTCAAAAAATTGATTATACTGTTATCCCTTCTTGGTATAACCGGCCCGGATATCTCCAAGCAATGGCTGACTTAATCGCCAAAGAACTTGACCAACTGGAAAACCCGGATCAAGTACATATCTTTTTTAGCGCACATGGTGTACCTCTCAGCTATGTGGAAGAAGCCGGCGACCCCTACCAGCGGGAAATTGAGGAATGCACCCGCTTGATTATGGAAACCCTCAACCGGCCTAACCCCCATACTCTCGCCTATCAAAGCCGCGTTGGGCCGGTGGAATGGCTTAAACCCTACACCGAAGACGCTATCCCCCAACTTGCAGAACAAGGGGTGAAAGAATTATTAGTGGTTCCCATAAGTTTTGTTTCAGAACATATCGAAACATTACAAGAAATTGACATGGAGTACCGCGAATTGGCAGAAGAGGCGGGGATACATCACTTTTACCGTGTGCCGGCCCTTAATACCCATCCGATTTTTGTTGATGATCTCGCCGACATGGTTGTGGAATCTCTCGATCAACCCAGCGTTAAGTTTGAAGAGGTAGCACATCCGACGCAAAAAGTCAAGATGTATCCTCAAGAAGGTTGGGAATGGGGATTAACTCCTAATGCGGAAGTCTGGAATGGCCGGCTGGCTATGCTTGGTTTTCTAGCCTTAGTTATTGAACTAATCACCGGCCAAGGGTTATTACACTTTGTGGGTTTACTTTAAGATACAGCCTCATCAAAAAGCCGATCAAAAACCCGGTTTCTGAGAGAAACTGGGTTTTTTTTACACAAAAAATTCGGAGTAATAACGTTGCTGAGAGTTGGTTAAATAACTCTTTGTGGTGCGGTAATATAGTGGAACAGCCGCCAATAAGTTATCTAGCGAGGTTTGGTTGCTACTGCGAATTATGGGTTTTGTTGCAGGCTTTACTGGAAGCAATTACTTCTCTAGGAGTTGGGGAAGGGTGATATGAAATTGGCTTTAGATTTGAGGTTTGTTTGGGTTTTTATTTTTTAGCCGCAGATGGGTTGACTGGTTTGTTTTGGGGGTTTTTGCTGTTAATAGTCAATGTTTTTTTTATAATCGGAAAATTCGTTGTGCTTTAAGGGTTATTAGGCGATTTTTGGGTTTGGTATGAGGACGTGATTGATTTGTTATTTTTAGGTTTTTTTACTCACTTTTTAGGGTTCCCCGTCAGGTAATTGTTTTGGAGGCTAAAGTTTATTGTGGCCGATAATTTTTATGATATGATATTTGTAATTTTTGAATTTTTAGAGAGTTCTGTTACCGGGAAATAAAACAACTGCCGTGAAAGAAAAAAACTCTGCTAAACCTAAACGCCACCGGGGGTATCTCCTGACGCCGGCGGGTGCGAAAAAAATCCAAAATCGGATCAGCGAGTTAGAAGAGAAAACGGGAATAAAATATAATGCAAATAAGATAGCTGAACGTACTCAACTTATTAGTAGTCAAGGGCTGCATCCGACGACGATTCGGAAAATATTGCGGGGTACAAGTGGAAGTGATGAACAGTCTTTAAGGCTAATTTTTAAGGTGTTTCAACTAGAGTTAGAAGAGGAAGATTATACACAACCTGGTTTAGATGAAATTGTCGGTGTTAATGCTTCCCAAGATTGGGGGGAGGCGGTGGATGTTTCGGTTTTTTATGGCCGAGATTTGGAATTAGAACTCTTAAAAAAAGCGGTGATTTCTGACCGGTGCCGGTTGGTGTTATTGTTGGGGATGGGGGGGATAGGTAAAACATCTTTGTCGGTAAAGTTAGGGCAGTTGTTGGAGGATAAATTTGAGTTTTTAATTTGGCGTTCGTTGCGAAATGGGCAGTTTTTGGAAGAAATTTTAATAGAACTTCTTGATTTTTTTGGCCAAAATGAAATAGAAATACAGCGAAAACCAACTCAGAGTTATTTATCGCAATTAATTTATTATTTACGATCTGCACGGTGTTTGTTAATTTTGGATAATTTCGAGACGATTTTAAAACCTGGAAGTCCGGCGGGTTCTTATCGAGAAGGTTATGAAGATTATGGAGAATTTTTAAGGGCAATTGCGGAAACAAATCATCAAAGTTGTGTGATTTTGACAGGACGGGAAAAACCACAAGGCATTTCGGCTTTGGAAGGGGAAAATGCAGCGGTGAGAGTGTTGAGTTTGAAGGGTTTACCGGCAGAAAATGCAGAAAGAATTTTTATCGATAAAAATTTGCAGAGTTTGGCAAGTGAGCGAAAGCAATTGATTGATATTTATCAAGGAAATCCCCTGGCGCTCAAAATTGTAGCGACTTCTATTCAAGAAATTTTTGCCGGCAATGTCGGGGAATTTTTGGGCTGCGGAATTGGGGTTTTTAATGGAATTCGCAGCCTTTTAGAGCAGCAATTTGAGCGTTTAGCGCCTTTAGAGAAACAGATTCTTTTTTGGTTAGCAATTAATCGGGAGCCGGTGAGTTTAAACTGTTTGCGGGAGGATCTTCGTTTGGTGTCTTCTGGCAGGCTTTTGGAAGCGATAGAATTTATTGGTTGGCGTTCGCTGATTGAAATTAAAACGACAGAAATGGGGCAGTTGTTTACGCTGCAACCTGTGGTGATGGAGTATGTGACGGGCCGGTTGATTGAGGGAGTTTGTGGGGAAATTCGGGCTTTTCAAGAGTCAGAAAATTTGGCAGAGTTTAATTTATTTAAGCATCATGCTTTGATGAAAGCTGAAGTAACAGATGCGGTGCGTTTTGCCCAAAAGCAAATAATTTTACAGCAAGTTATAGAAGAATTATTATCTAGCATTCTCGGTTTAGAAGGTTTAATTTTCTTGGCTGACAAAATTTTAGAAAAATTGCGTTTAGATGGGGCCGCAAATTGGGGCTATGTGGCGGGAAATACGCTGAATTTATTGGTGCATTTGGGCCAAGATTTAAGCGGCTATAATTTGGCCGGTTTGACAATTTTGCAAGCTTATTTGAAGGGGCTAAATTTACGGGGGTGTAACTTCACCGGCGCTCATGTAGCTAAATCAATTTTTAGTGAGAATTTTGGCAATATTTGCAGTATGGTGATATCGCCTGATGGGGTACATTTAGCAACCAGTCATGGGGATGGTGAGGTGTGTTTATGGGTAATTGCTGATGGAAAACTTTTGTTTCGCTTGCATCCCCACACCGGCGCAGTTTGGGGTTTAAATTTTAGTGGGGATGGAGAAGTGCTTGTCAGTGGAAGTTTTGACGGAAAAATTCAAGCAGTAAACGTTAAGAATCCCCAGATTTTTCAACTTTTCCAAGCTCATACAGATTGGGTGTGGGGAGTGGATGTTTCGCCTCTTTACCCAGCGATTAATTCTGTGGAGCAAAAACCATTAATTACCTCTGGGTTGGCTACTTTACCAAGCCCCATTTACGGGGAGGAAATTAAGCCTAAAGGTGGGTTTAGTGGAGGGGAGTTAGGTTTTGAAGGTGGAATGATTGCGAGTTGCAGTAGTGACCGCACTGTGAAAATTTGGGAACAGTCAACCGGCTTGTGTATTAAAACTTTAGAAGGGCATACAGATATTGTTCAAACAATTGCTTTTTGTCCCACCGGCAGGCTGATTGCTTCCGGCAGTGCAGATCGAACAATTCGGCTGTGGTATTTAACAGAAAAGGCTGATAGTCGTAGCGTTAATTTAGCCATAAATTCTGTCACAATTTTGCACGGACACCGGCATCAAATTTCAGCAATTGCTTTTAGTCTCGATGGCAAAACTTTGGCAAGTTGTGATGGAGAAAGTATTAAAATTTGGGATGTAGAAAGTGGGGAATGCCGATACACTTTTGAGGGTAATTTTACGTTTGTTTGGCGGGTGGCGTTTTGTTTTGGCGGTAAGCTGCTGGCTTTAGGAGATGGCAAATTATTAAAAGTTTTGGAAATTGAAAGTGGAGAATGCCGGTGTGTTTTCGCAGGGTTTAGCAGCCAAATTTGGGCGGTGAGTTGGAATGAAAAAGAAAAACTCCTGGCGGCTAACGATAAGCAAATGGTGAAGTTATGGCGACTTGGAGAAAACGGCACATTTCACGCCCTGCAAACAATTCAAAGTTATACAAATTCGGTTTATGAGATTGCGGTGAATGAGAATCAACAGACGTTTGTGAGTGCCGGTGCAGATGGCATGATTAGCCTATGGAATCAAGAAAATAGGCAGTGTTTAAGAAGTTGGCAAGCCTCGCAAAAATCGATTCGCAGTTTAGCATTTAGTGGGGATGGGGAATGGCTGGCATCGGGGAGTGAAGATAAAACAATTGCGATTTGGAAGGCTTCCACCGGCCAGCAAATTTGCCGGTTTATTGGACACACTGGCTGTGTGTGGGGGGTGCATTTTCATCCCCAGGAAAAATTGTTAGCAAGTGCGAGTGCAGATGGAACGCTACGACTTTGGGATGTCAGCAAAAACCGCTTGTTAAAAATTTTGCAAAAAGATGAAAAATGGGTGCTTTCTGTGGTGTTTAGTGGGGATGGAAAATGGCTGGCAAGTAGCAGTGCCGAGGGCATTATTCGGGTGTGGGATCTGACAAAAGTTTTGGCAGTTGAGGAAAACTGGGAAAGCTCGAAACAAGCCCAGAGAGGGGATTTGATGGGTCAAAATCTAACTTTTTCTTCTTTAGCCAGTCCGAGTAATTTTTCAAAGAGTGGCCGCGAAAATGCGGGTGTAAAAAGTTTATTTGCTCATCAGGGTTTAATTTGGTCGTTGGCGTTTAGGGGGGATGGAAAAATTTTAGTGAGTGGGGGCGAAGATGGGATCGTAAAGTTATGGGAAGTTGAGACGGGTTTGTGCGAAAAAATTTTGCAAGGTCATCAAAGTTTAGTGTTGTGTGCGGCTTTTCAAAAGGGCGGAAATTTGCTGGCAACGGGTAGCGCTGACCGGACAATTCGGCTTTGGGATAGTGGGACGGGCCGGTGTTTAAAGGTGTTAGAAGGTCCTAGGGGTGGAGTATGGTCGGTGGGGTTTAGTGGCGATGGAAAAATGCTGATGAGTGGCTCTTTGGATGAGACTATTAAGTGTTGGGATGTAGAAAAGTTTGTGTGTGTGGAAACTCTGCGACCGGCCCGAATTTGTGAGGGTATGAATATTACCAGTTTATTGGGATTAACAGAGGCCCAAAAAGCGACATTAAAGGCGCTGGGGGCCGTAGAAAATGTTGGTGATTTGGGAGTTTAAGAGAAGGTAAAGCCAAAAATATCAGGGATTTAATAAAAAGTAATGGGCGGAAAAATGCCTTGAATTGCGTTTAGTTTTAGGGCATATAGTAAACACTTAATCGCCGTACCCCGCCTGAGTTTGAGGCAAGGGGGAGAAGTTGCCCGCTTTGCCGCCTTCTGAAGCGGGGTAGGGGGGAGAGGTTTTTTTGCTGTTAAGTTCTTCTTAAGATCGCTATCTTCTCCCCAAGAACCTGCCGGACGGTGAAAACTAGAGTTATCAGCAATGACAGGTATCAATAACAACCGGTCGTACTGGAGATTTAGATTCCTTGTTTGAATGTTTAAACCACTGGCAAATTTTATGAATACGCAGGCAGGTAAGATTTTTAGTCGTTTAGATTTTATAAGTTTTCAAAAATGCTATTCAAAAAAAGAACATACCTACCTTATGCCAAAAGAAGAGGAAATTATGAAAAAAAATCAAATAGCCGGGGCACTGGGTAATATTTTAATCGTTGATGATACGCCGGCAAATTTGCGATTACTAGGGGAATTTTTGATGCCGTTAGGTTACACAGTTCATCAAGCGCTTAACGGAGAAGCGGCTTTACAAATTGCTGAAACGGTCAAGCCAGATTTGATTTTACTTGATATTATGTTGCCTGTTCTCAATGGCTATCAAGTGTGCAACCGTTTGAAAGTTAATCCGGCCACCGCAGAAATTCCGGTAATTTTTTTAAGTCATTTGGATAAAAGTTTGGATAAAGTCAAGGCTTATGAAGTTGGGGGAGTGGATTATATCAGCCAGCCTTTTATTGCTAATGAAATTGTCAATAAAGTTAAAATTCACCTAGAATTAAAAGCAGCAAAACAGGAAATTGCCTGGTTAAAAAATGAACTGGTGGCGCAAAAACAAAAGTATGAAGAAAACTTAAAATTAGCCTTGGATAAAGTGAGTGCTTTGCACTCTGATCGGCTCACCGGCTTACCCAATCGAGAGTTTTTCACTGAATTTTTGCAAACGGCTCTCAATTGCCTTAAGACAAAACAAGGATATCAATTTTCGCTATTAGTTGTTGATTGTGACCGTTTTAACATTCTCAATAATTCTCTAGGCGCTAAGATAGGAGATAAACTGCTTAAGGGTATTGTAAAGCGCCTAAAAAATTGTTTAAATCAAACCGATATTTTAGCGAGGATAGATGAAGATAAGTTTGGAATTTTACTAACTGATACGAAAGAAGGCACCCAAGCAACCGAGATGGCAAAGCAAATTCAAGCCGCAGTCACTCATCCTTTTTACCTGCAAGGTTATGAAGTTTTTATGAGTGTCCGTATTGGGGTTGTTGTAGGAAATGAAAACTATTATCAACCCGAACATTTAATTAGAGATGCGGATACTGCATTAGCTCGCTCTCGACAAATTGGTAAAGATTATTATCAAATTTTTGATCAAACAATGAAAGAGATAGATTCGGAATTTTTTCAAATAGAAACAGAGTTACGCCGGGGGATTAAACAACAAGAATTTGTATTACATTACCAACCGATTATTGCCTTAAAAACAGGTCGGATTGCCGGTTTAGAAGCGTTGGTAAGGTGGCAGCATCCACTGCGGGGTTTATTGCCACCGGCAGAATTTATTTCGATAGCCGAAGAAACCGGTTTAATTGATGATATTGGTAAGTGGGTGTTGCGAGAAGCTTGCCACCAGCTTACTGTCTGGCAAAAAGCGGGACTTGCTGATTCTTCTCTTACTATGAGCGTAAATTTATCGGCGCGACAATTTAATCAACCGGATTTAATTGATCAAATTGACGAAGTTTTTGCAGAAACTAAACTGAATCCCCACTGCTTAAAATTAGAAATTACCGAAAGCGCCATTATGGAAAATACCCAAGCGGCAGCTAAGGTTTTGCAACAACTAAGAGAGCGAGAAATTCAATTAAGCCTTGATGATTTTGGAATTGGTTACTCTTCACTTTCTTATTTGCATTCGTTTCCGGTGGATACCATTAAAATTGATAAATCTTTTGTAGGTTGTTTGGAGGATAATGATAAAAATTTGGGCTTAGTGCCGGCGATCATGTGTATTGCAAAAACAATGGGAATGAGTGTGATTGCCGAAGGAATTGAAAGCAGCGAACAATTAAAATATTTGAGAAATTTAAAATGTGATTATTCGCAAGGATATTTATTTTCTCGACCGTTGGAACCGACAAAAGTGATTGAATTAATAGGGGCTTCTCCGCGATGGTAGCATCATAAATAAGGGATTCTTTAGATGCTAGTAAAATGGAAAAACAGAAGTAAAGAGAATGTTGGGAAGCGAACATAACAATTACTAAATAAAGGAGGAAAAGCCTTAAAATCGATCCTCGTAGGGTGCGAGTAAATTCTGGAAAATTTGTTTTAAAATAAGAATAGCCGCTCTTTAAGCTATCTGACTTCATAAAAAAAGCAGCAATGAACAGCCACTCTACCACTCCTCTAAAAGCCAGTATCCTGATCGCGGATGATACCCTAGATAATCTGCGTTTGCTATCCGATATCCTCACACAAAAAGGTTATAAAGTCCGGGGAGTTCGCAAAGGCGAAAGAGTAATATCTGCTGCGGAGTTATCGGCTCCTGATTTAATTTTATTGGATATTCTCATGCCAGAAATTAATGGCTATGAAGTGTGCCGGCAACTCAAAGCTTCTCCAAAAACCCGTGATATACCCGTAATTTTTTTAAGTGCTTTAAAAGACACCAGCGAGAAAGTTAAAGCCTTTGCAGTGGGCGGTGTAGATTACATTACAAAACCCTTTCAGATAGAAGAAGTTTTAGCGCGAGTAGAAAATCAGTTACACTTAAAATTGTTGCAAAAACAACTCAGCGAACAAAACAGCCGGTTGCAGCAAGAAATTCGGGAACGGCAATTACTGGAAGACAAATTGCATTCTTCCGAAACAGAAATCCGGGCTTTTTTTGAAGCGATGAATGATGTTGTCTTAATTTTGAATACCCAAGAGGGAAATCTGAAAGTTGCCCCAACCAATACGGCGCGATTTTACCCGCCAGAAGTTGATATTTTAAGCTTAACAATTGAGCAATTTTTTTTAGAAGAAAAAGCTCCTATTTTTAAAAGCCAAGTAGAGCGAGCTTTAGCCGAGCAAAAACTTGTTAATTTTGAGTACAGTTTGGAAGCCGCTGGCGAGAAATTTTGGTTTACAGCCAGCATCACCCCTACTTCCGAAAATACAGTTACTTGGGTAGCGAGAGACATTCGAGATCGCAAAAAAGTAGAAGCCGCCTTGCGCCACAGTGAAAAGCGATTTAGAAGCTTAGTAGAAAATATACCAGGGGTGATTTATCGCTGCGCTTGTGATGGAGACTGGACAATGCAATTTATCAGCGATGCGGTTGAAGAAATCAGCGGTTATCCAGCCAATGATTTTATTAAAAATAAGGTAAGGAGTTGGGCAAGTATCATTCATCCAGACGACCGATTAAATGTACAAATTAGCATTAATAAATCTGTTGAAATTAGACAAGCTTTTGTTTTAGAATACCGCATTATTCACGCCTGCGGCAGTATTCGCTGGGTTTACGAAAAAGGTCAAGCTTCTTTTCAATCAGATAATTTACTCTGTCTTGATGGAGCAATTTTTGATATTACTGAACGCAAACAACAAGAACAAGCATTGCAATTAATTGTCGAAGGCACCGCCGCACAAACAGGCTTAGAATTTTTCCGCTCTTGCGTTCGCTATTTAGCCATTGTTTTGCGGGTGCGTTATGCGCTTGTCAGCCAGCGAATATATCAAACTACAAAAGTTCGCACTTTAGCATTTTGGACGGGTGAAACTTGGAGCGACGACGTGGAATACGAACTTGCAAGCACCCCTTGTGAAAAAGTTTTAGCCGGCCAATGTTGTTACTATCCTGATAGCGTTCAAAAAAGATTTCCCGAAGATCAAGAATTAATTGATTTAGGAGTGGAAAGCTATTTAGGAATTCCCTTGCTAGACTCCACCGGCCAAATTTTAGGTCATTTATCTGTAATGGACACCAAACCTATGATCAACGACACCAACCAGCAGTTAATTCTCCGAATTTTTGCCGCCAGAGCCGGTGCAGAAATTGAACGAAAATTAGCAGAACAAGCGCTTGAACATCGAGCCAAAATGGACAGTTATCTTAGCAATATATCCCGCGCTTTTCTTGATCGAGAATTTGAAAGTGCCCTCAATTTCATCCTCAAAATTTTAGCAGAAGCCACCGGCGGCGAACGCAGTTATTTAATTCGCTATTCCGAGAGTCAAATTCATTGGAGTGTCACCCATGAATGGTATGCAGAAACAGTTTCCCCCGCCGCGCCAATTTTACAAAATATCTCTATTTATGCAGCCCCTTGGATTTACAATCAACTGAGCAATAAAACCCTGATTAATATTCCCAAGGTTGCCAATTTACCTCCCGAAGCCAACGCAGATCGCTCAATTTTAGAAAAACTCTCCATCCAATCTTTAATTAACATTCCCCTCCTCCACCGAAATGAACTAATCGGCTGCTTAGGAGTAGATGCAGTGCGAACGCCGAAAGCTTGGAGTGAACAAGAAATTAATTTGTTAAAAGTTGCCGGTGAAATTATTACAATTGCCCTTGCTCGCCACGAAGCCGAACTTGCCCAGCAACACGCCGCCGAAGCCGCCCTTGCTGCCAACAAAGCCAAAAGCGAATTTCTTGCCAATATGAGCCACGAACTCCGCACACCGCTAACAGCAATTCTCGGTCTTTCTGAAGCCTTGCGCGATGAAGTTTTTGGGCCTTTAACCACTAAACAACATCAAAAATTAGCAACCATTGAACAAAGCGGCCAACACTTATTAGAACTCATTAATGATGTTCTTGATTTGGCCAAAATTGAATCAGGAAAAATGGATTTACAATTGGCAAATACCGATATTTTAGGTTTATGCCAAGCCAGTTTAGCCTTTGTAAGGCAACAAGCCTATCAAAAACAAATTAAACTCAGTTCGCAAATTTCTCCTCACATCAAACAAGTAGAACTAGACGAGCGCCGCATTCGCCAAGTGCTGATTAATTTACTTAGTAATGCCGTAAAATTTACCCCCGAAGGCGGCCAAGTTTGGATAGAAGTTAATGGAAATTTAGAACAAGAAGTTTTAAACTTTACCATCGCTGACACCGGCATTGGTATTTCCGCCGAAAATATTACCAAACTTTTTAAACCTTTTGTACAGTTAGATAGTTCCTTCACGCGCCGTTATGCCGGCACCGGCTTAGGTTTAGCATTAGTGCGGCAAGTCGTAGAATTGCACGGCGGTAGTGTCTCTCTCGAAAGTGAAGTCGGGCAAGGAAGCCGGTTTACAGTATCTTTGCCCTGGAAATTAGAAACCAAAAAATCCTTAGCTGAACCGGCCAACTATGGCAACTTATCTATTAACTTAAATCAGGTTTTAATCGTAGAAGATTCTCCCCCCGCCGCCGAACAAATCGCCCTTTATTTATCACAATTAAACGTTAAACACTGCGAAATTCATCCCTTGGGAACCGGCACAATAGAAGAAGCCATAAAAATAAATCCAGATGCAATTATTTTAGATTTACAACTACCTGATCGCTCCGGTTGGGATGTTTTGGCACAACTCAAAACCGAACCTCGCACCCAAAACATTCCCATTTTGATTGTTTCCGTCGCCGATGAACCGGCCAAAATTAAACAATATACCGGCCCCTGTGAATATTTACTCAAACCTTTTTCTGCCTATCAATTCCAAATTGCTTTACGCAAATTATTAGCCGTAACAACACCTCTAAAAACCCCTTTACCCGCTCCTCAAAATAACACGCCTTTAATTTTACTTGCCGAAGATAATGAAGCAAATATTAGTACAATTGTTGAATATTTAGAAATCCGAGGTTATCGTCTGGCAACCGCTTTCAACGGTGTAGAAGCAGTGCAAATGACCCAACATTTAAAACCTGATTTAATATTAATGGATATTCAAATGCCAGAAATGGATGGTTTAGAAGCAACCCGCCTTCTTCGCGCCAGTCCAGAACTTGCCAAAACGCCGATTATTGCCCTCACTTCCCTTGCCATGCCAGGAGATCGGGAAAAATGTTTTGAGGCGGGAGTGAATGAATATCTCGCCAAACCTGTAAGCTTGAAAAAGTTAGCTGAAACAATCGCTCAGCAGATTGCTGCTTCCCAAACTCTCCCTCAATCCCAACTTTAGAATTTTTATGGAAAATCAACCTACTCAAACCAACAATAGAAAACTCCGCCTTTTGGTTATTGATGATGAAGAAAGCATTTTTGAAGTCATCGAAGGATTGCTTTTTCGAGAAGGATATGAATTTACCTATCTTCCCAGTGGCATCGAAGCCTTAACCAAAATAGATGAAATTCAACCCGATGTAATTTTACTCGATTTAATGATGCCAGAAATGGATGGCATCGAAACTTGCCAGAAAATAAAATTTAACGAACGCTGGCGTCCGATTCCAATTATTATGGTAACAGCTTTAAGTTCCAAAGAAGATTTAGCTCGTTGTTTAGAGGCGGGGGCTGATGATTTTTTATCCAAACCGATTAATAGCATCGAACTCCGAGCACGGGTTCGCTCAATGTTGCGAATTAAACTTCAATATGATGCCCTCGCTGCAACTCAGCAATTGCGAACTTTAAATCTTTTTAATGCTTTTTTGAATTAACAAAAACTATGACAGCAAATTTCGGCCCCAACCCCAATAAACCCTATCCAATGGCAGACCAACGGCGCGTCTGTTTTATCAAAAATTTTATAAAATCCCCGCTTATTATTGTCGGGGATTATTCCTACTATGACGATCCCATTGACCCCGAAAACTTCGAGAAAAACGTCCTCTACAACTACGGCCCCGATAAATTAATTATCGGGAAATTTTGCGCCATTGCTACAAATGTTAAGTTTATTATGAACGGCGCAAACCACAAACTTGATGGCATTTCTACTTATCCATTTCCAATTTTTGGGCAAGGTTGGGAAACAGCTATGGATAAATTAATTGCCCTGCCAAGTCGGGGGGATACGGTGATTGGAAATGATGTTTGGATTGGCTATGAATCTGTAATTATGCCCGGAGTTTGTATCGGTGACGGCGCGATTATTGCCGCAAAATCGGTGGTTGTTAGTGATGTGCCGGCTTATACGGTTTTTGGTGGCAACCCAGCCCGCAAAATTAAGCAGCGGTTTAGCGATTCCCAAATAGAAACTTTGCTAAAGATTCGCTGGTGGGATTGGGAAATAGAAAAAATTACTCGCAATATTCCTATTATTATGGAGGGAGATATTCAAGCTTTGATGAAAGCTGAATAAGAGCTATAAAAGATTGTCGCAAGCTGAGGTCGAAATAGTGGGGAATTAAAATCAAAGGCCGGTATTAATTTGGAATTACACCGGCCTCAATAAACGCCGCCGAATCACAACCTCAACAGCCAAATTTTTATACCCCACCTCATCAAATAAAATCACAATTTTATCCCCCTCATACCGCATCACTTGGCCTTCTCCCCAGCTTGCATGAACCACGCGACATAACAGCGGAAATGGCTGCTTTCCTGAACTTTCCTCAGCCGCAATTCCCACAAGGCCGGCCTAAATTTTCCCCCAAATAATTAAGCAAATACTCACGGCGGCAATTACCTAACTCTGCATAACCACGCATCATTTCTAAACGCGATTTTACAAATTGCTGCCGGCGTTCCTGCTGCCTTTAAATCAGCACTTTCTTCGCCTAAAATCACCTCGCCGGTGGGCATCACCGCCAGCGTGTCGTGAGCTTCCAGAATTACTAAAATTGCCTCCTCTTGCCCTGGACGCAGCGATTTATAGCCGAACTCAATGCGGGCAGTTTTATCAATTTGTACCCTTTTTTTGGGCTTTCTTCCCATCATTTTCACTGCCGGTTTTTCGATGAAAATTGCCCTTATTAATCCCGGCGTTCCTCGTAATCTTCCGAAGCCATTGGGTCTAATTCCCACCTATTATCGTCGCGTTCATCTAACATATCGATGGTACGCAAATCAGTGCGATCATCGATTTCTAAACCCACCGCCGCTGCTAATTCTTCAACTACATTTTGATCCGGTGTTGCAACAGTTCCGCCAACCGCTTCATCCCCCACATTTGCCTGATCCCAAGCTGCATCAATATCGCCGCCGGTTAATTCTGGGCCCAGGGAATTATATTGAGCCATTTCTTTTCGCATTCTGCGGGCACCATTCATGGCCGGTTCTTCTTTAACGCCGGTGCCATAAGACTCAGTAATTCCTTGCGGTAAATCCCCATAATCTTGTTCATTTTCTGTTGTCGGTGCAGCTTTTTTTTCTTTATCTGCCATGATTTTAGCCTCTAATTTTTTTTGCTACTACTATAAAAAAAGATATCCTATTTGCCAGACGAAAAAATCTGCAAATAGGAATAAATTGGAACTTAAAACACCCTAACCATCAGAAAGAGATTTTTCCTCTCCCATCATTAATACTTGCGTTCCTGCGGTTGGAAAAGCGTCATAGTCACCGGCCGGTATTGTAAATCAATCCCCGCCGGCGAATAATAAGCAAACGTATGTTTCAAGAAATTACTATCATCCCGTTCGGTAAAATCCTCACGAGAATGAGCACCGCGACTTTCTTTGCGGTTCAACGCCGAAGTCAAAATCATCTTGCCAACAATCATCAAATTTCGCAACTCAATTGCCTCAAGGATCTCCGTATTCCAGCAACTTCCTTTGTCATCTAAATAAATTTTTTGGTATTGTTGCTGGAGTTGTTCAAGTTGCTTTAACCCTTCCTGCATCACCTCCTCCGTGCGAAAAACCCCGCAATGTTGAGTCATGCAATCTTGGAAATCTTGACGCAATTTGCCAATCCGAATTTCCCCATTTTGATTAAACAAAGCTTGCATTTGTTTAACCGCAGTTGTTAAATAACGCTGTTCATCAACTTGCGGCATTTTGCGATTCTGCACATATTCAGCTATTGCTGCACCTGTACGTTTGCCATAAACAACACATTCCAAAAGCGAATTACTCCCCAGCCGGTTTGCACCATGAACCGAGACACAAGCTGCTTCACCGGCAGCAAAAAATCCCTCCACAAAATTATCGGGCCCACTGCGAACTTTGCCATCCACATTAACAGGAATTCCCCCCATTGAATAGTGAACAGTTGGGCGAATCGGCATCGGTTTTTCCACCGCATCAATACCAACAAGCCGGTGTGCTTCTTCCCAAGCAAAAGGAACGCGCAACATAATTTTTTCGCGTCCCATGTGTCGCAAATCTAAATACACAAAAGGCCCGCCGGCACTCCCATCAGGATGAATTCCACGACCGGCCCGAATTTCTTTTGTAATAGCGCGAGAAGTAATATCACGAGGGGCTAATTCCATGCGACTTGGTGCATAATTTGCCATGAAACGTTCGCCTTCGCTGTTAATTAAATAAGCCCCTTCTCCTCGTACAGCTTCGGAAATTAAGACGCCGGCAGGATAGAGGCCGGTGGGGTGAAATTGCACAAACTCCATATCTTCGAGGGGAACACCGGCCAGCGCCGACATCGCCAAACCGTCGCCGGTGGAGGCAAAATCATTTGAAGTGGTGTTATAAACGCGACCATAACCGCCGGTGGCAAACATCACAGCTTTGGCGCGAACAACAGCTAATTTGCCATCTTCAATGCGGTACATAACCACACCTTTTGCTTGAGAGTCTTCAAGAATAAGCTGCATTACATACCATTCATCGTAGATATGTACGCCATACCGGCGCAAATTGTTAACTAATTCATGGAGAATGGCGTGGCCGGTTTTATCTGCTGCATAACAAGTACGATTGTGAGAATGGCCGCCAAAGGCTCTTTGTGCGATGCGTCCATCCGCCAAACGTGAGAACAAAACCCCCATGTGTTCAAGGTCGATAACCACGTCCGGCGCTTCTTTGGTCAGCAGTTCGACGGCATCTTGGTCAGCGAGATAATCGGAACCTTTAACGGTATCAAAGGCGTGAGCTTTCCAGCTATCTTCTGTATCAACGTTTTTGAGGCTGGCAGCCATGCCCCCTTGTGCGGCAACAGAGTGAGAGCGGATCGGGTGAGTTTTGGCCACAACGGCGATGCTGAGTTTCGAGTCTTTGCGGGCGATTTCAACAGCAGCGCGACAGCCGGCCAAACCACCGCCAACAATAATAACGTCGTGTTCTAACATGATTCCTCTGGAGGTTTTCCTACTTTTTATATGGTCGCTCAAACAAAAAAAATCCCCACCAAAAGGCAGGGAAGTTTTTATAAATAGTCATTTGTCCTTGGTCATTGGTCATTGGTCATTAGCAAAAACAAATAATTAGTGGCGCGGGCAACATGAGCCGCGATTGCCGATTGCTGCGATTATTGCGATTGGCGCGCATCTGTCCCAGATGCGCCACTCAGGCATCGCAACTGTTGACAAATGACAAATGACAAATGACAAAATCAGCTTGTCGCTTGTAGAGTTTGCTGGCTGGAGACGTTGCCCACCGGCTCAGGGACTGTGGCGGTTTCGACCGGCTCAAATTGGATATGATTAAGCAGGGTGGTAACGAAGGCAAACAGTAAAAAGGGCAGGGAAAGGACGAGGATGAGTCCAACGGTTGCTAGGGCGTAAATTTGGCGGGTGGTGCTCCACAGCGCAAGAGCAGACGCGAGGCTGAGGAATATGACGATTAACCAAATGATGATTTGACCGTAGATATCTCCAAAAGTGAGCGTGCAGACTAAACGGTATCCATTGTCGTTTTTCATATTGTCCCTCTCATCATGGATTCTTTTAAAGTTCTAGTTTAAGCCGGGAATTTGGGGTTGGCTGTTTTATAAAGATTTTTCAAGCGTATTGTAATATGCCTTTACAATTTTTCGGAGTTTTTAATCTGGCGGTTGGCCGGCTTGTTTGAGTATGCTGTTTTATGCTGGTGATAAGAAAGGCAGGCCGGTTGATGGCTGATAAATACACTAAAATTTAAACATTGCTCAATAAAATTGCGGTGAGTTTATGGTTTCTCAACTTGAATCGCTCACAAATTCAGAAATTATTTATCCCGAATCTGATGGACAACCAATGGCAAATAATACCGAACAATTCCGCTGGATAGTTGTAATCGAGCAAAATTTGGAATGGTTATATGCGGATGATCCGAATGTGTTTGTAGCGGCAGATTTGTTTTGGTATCCGGTGCAAGGAAAACAGAATATTGTCAATGCGCCTGATGTGTTCGTGGCATTTGGCCGGCAAAAAGGAAAACGAGGTTCTTATCAACAATGGAATGAAGGAGGAGTTGCGCCGCAGGTAGTTTTTGAAATTTTGTCTCCGAGTAATTCTCTGGATGAAATGGACAGGAAGTTGTTGTTTTATGAGCGTTATGGAGTTGAGGAGTATTACATTTATAATCCTGAAAATAACCAACTTCGCGGGTGGTTGCGAGATGAGGATGGTTTGCAGGTAATTGCTTCGATTGCCGGTTGGGTGAGTCCAAGAATGGGGATTCGTTTTGAGTTGTCAACTGAAAAATTAGATATTTTTCGTCCAGATGGCAATCAGTTTTTTTCTTATGTTGAAACCTGCCAATTATTAGAAGAAGAACAGCAGCGAACAGAAGCAGAACGCCAACGCGCTGAAACAGAACGCCAACGCGCTGAAACAGAACGCCAACGCGCTGAAACAGAACGCCAACGCGCTGAGGAGGCCGAAAATTCTTTACAAGAAGAACGGCGCCGGTCGCAACTTTTAGCAGAACGTTTGCGGCAGATGGGAATTAACCCTGATGAAATTGGGTAATATTAAGAAAGCCGATTTGTTTGATCGGCTTTTTTTTGCTCAGCAACAAGAAACCTATCAATTTTGTTATAATTTCATTTAATTTGAGAAAGCGCAGGGAAATTATGACAGCCACTTTAATAGAAAAACCGGCTCAGGGAGTGGTGCTAAAAAATATTAGCTGGCAGACTTATGAATCTTTGTTACAAGATTTAGCAGAACAGCCAGGAGTTCGCTTGACTTATGACCGAGGAACTTTAGAAATTATGACACCTTTAGCACCGCACGAAAAGTACAGCGAACTGTTAGGGAATTTTGTAGAAGTTGTAACGGATGAATTAAATCAAGAAATTTGCAGCTTGGGTTCCCTGACTTGTAAACGGGAAGACTTAGCGCGGGGTTTAGAACCAGATAAATGTTTTTATATCAAAAATGAGGATCTTGTTTGGAATAAAGAACAAATTGATTTTAATCAAGATCCACCGCCAGATTTAGCGATAGAGATAGATATAACAAGCAGTTCTATTGACCGGCTGACATTGTATGCAAGTTTAGGGGTGCCGGAAGTGTGGCGATATGACGGTACTCGTTTAATAATTTATCAATTAGAAGAAAATGGATATGTAGAGGCGGATGTTTCTCGGACTTTTCCTTTTTTGCCGCAAACTGAGATTATGCGGTTTTTGGACTTGAGGAAAACGACAAAAGAAAAGGCATTGTTGCGGTTATTTCGCCGGTGGGTGAAAAGTCAAATTGAATAGGAAAATGGCCAAGAATATTGCCAGGCAGAACGTTTGCGGAAGATGGGAATTAACCCTGATGAAATTGGGTAATATTAAGAAAGCCGGTTTGTTTGATCGGCTTTTTTTAGATTAGCTACAAGAAACCTATAAATTTTGTTATAATCTCATCTAATTTGAGAAAGCGCAGGGAAATTATGACAGCCACTTTAATTGAAAAACCGGCTCAGGGAGTGGTACTAAAAAATATTAGCTGGCAGACTTATGAATCTTTGTTAAAAGATTTAGCAGAACAGCCAGGAGTTCGCTTGACTTATGATCGAGGAACTTTAGAAATTATGACACCTTTAGCACCGCACGAAAGCAGCAAGAAAATTTTAGGGCGTTTTGTGGAAACTGTCACTGAGGAATTAGATATTGAAATTCGCAGCTTGGGTTCTTTAACTTGCCGGCGTGAGGATTTGGAGAGGGGTTTAGAACCGGATCAGTGCTATTATATTGACAATGAGTCAGTTGTCCGCAATGTAGAGCAAATCAATTTTAATCAAGATCCACCGCCAGATTTAGTGATTGAAATTGATATTACAAGCAGTTCGATTAACCGTATGGAATTGTATGCAGCTTTGGGGGTGTCCGAGGTTTGGCGTTATGACGAGTCGCGGCTAGTGTTTTATCAATTGCAGGGGGAAGAATATGTAGAGTGTGAAGTGTCTCCAAAATTTCCATTTTTAAGGCCGGTGGAGGTTATACGCTTTTTGGAAATGCAAAAAGAGGTGGGAGAGACATCGATGATTAAAGCATTTCGCCGGTGGGTGAAAAGTCAAATTGAATAAATAGATGGGAAAGAAGAGGTTTCTCTGCAACATCTTGAACTTCAATTAAAAAGCCACAAAGAAAGCCGGTTTCTTGCCTCGACGTAGGTAAGTTTTGTTGGTTATCACAATATAAAAAGCGCATCACCTGAGTAAGTGATGCGACTAGCAACCTTCGCTAATTTTTTCAAGATGTCTAATTTATTTATACGAGGCTTGTACAGACTTCTTTACCATCAGAAAACCTAGCGCAAGCTCGGAATTTTTGCCGATAGTTCATCATATCTCCATAACTCCATCCGTCTATTTCAGTTTTGTACTCGTTATAAGTGCGTCCTTGTTCATTCTTGAGATACAAAACAGTATTCACTGGAACATCTGCTTTAACCCAATTTGCTTTACAGTTTTCTGATTTCCGCAGTTCAACGATAATTTCCCGTCGTTCCTGACGTCGAGTTGTATAATTTCCCCCTGATGTTCTTGTCAACGTTTCTGAATCTTGGTTACATCCTCGTGTAACTGGATCTTGCCCATCTTGCGCTTGAACCACCGGCACCGAAGCCAAAAATATAGTCAACATAGCTGTTAAAACAGCAACCGTACCACCTAAACCAGCAAATTTTGAACCTTTGAGCGACATAATTCTTCTCCGTGTCAAATGTAATTTTCTGGAAAGCTTTAAAGGCTGAGCCTCTATTTTTCGCTAAACTTATTAAAGCTGTACGCCAAAGTTCAAAGACCAAAAAGATATATCGCTACGGCCTTTAACACTTGTTCCAAAAGGAGTAACTCGAACATTGGAACACCCTTTTTCGCTAAAAAACGGACTCCCCATATACTGATTAGCTCCTCGTACAGTTATGGTATTATCAGCTTTAACTTCTTCTACTATTCCAACATGGCCGAAGCTGCTATCAGCCCCACGAAAAGACCGTTCCATGACTACAATTGCACCTGGCTTAGGACTGTCTAATTGAATGAATCCCCTCTTTTGCAAAAAACCATCATTCCAGTCTGCTGCATCAGGAAAACCTGTTAAATTGAAACGATTTGCCACATAATTTGTACACTGACATTTGCCCTGAGCAAGGCTACTACTTGGCGTGAATAACTGAATGCTGGCTATGCTTCCAAGTAGCACCGCAATTGAACCAAAGCACAATTTCTTCATAGCATCTATCTAAGGAGTTAATTATCTTATAAAACTTTTTATTTGATACAGTCAACTATACATAAAGCTTTTACGGCTCACCATTTGGCTCAACAAAAAAGGCTCATCTGTCTACTCAAAGCGCACTTTTTGGCTCATTTATCTCAATTAGCTCATTGTTCGGCTCTGCAACCTGAGCTATAATTCAACTTGATTACAAATATGGTATGGGAAAAAAATGGCCGGCTTACTAAGAGCATCCGAAGAAGGTCTAAAAATCGTCAATCTAGCCAGAAGAAACCCCGGTTGGAACAAAGCAGATGAACTTTGGTGTCAAGCCGCCCTCACTTCAAAAGCAACCTTAAAAAGATTTTGGGCAAAAAAGCCAATTCGACGCGAAACATTTATTGATATTTGCAAAGCTGTAGGAATTAATAACTGGGAAGATATTATTGAGCGTAAAGACATCCAACAAACCGAACCACTTTTAGCCGCCGCCATCGCAGATTTACCTGTAGTTTGTGAAAAAAACACCGGCTTCCCACTGCCAGAAAACTTACCCCCCGTGAGAAACTGGGTAAACCGCACAAAACAACTCGAAACCCTAAAAACATACATACTAAATTCAACAATCACCGGCCTTTCAATTGTGGGATTACCCGGCACCGGCAAAACCACCCTCGCCAGTCAAATTATCCGCCAACTCCACACAGAAAACACCCCATTCCTAGCAGCAGCATGGCAAACTTTACAAACCGGCACCCATCAACCTCCCCCATTTAACCGCATCATTAATTCCCTCCTTTTTTCCCTCTCCAATGGCGAAGTCACAACAAGCGACATCCCAGACAATGACTATTACCAAAAAACCGAAAAACTCATAAAAATTATTCAAAAAAAACCTTGCTTAATAGTATTCGATAGCGTCGAAATACTCCTGAAAACCGGCCACCCCCAAACCGCCGGCTACTTTTCCCAAACCTCCACAGAATACGCCTGGTTATTTAAACAACTCTTAGAAACCGAACATCAAAGCAAAATTTTATTCACCAGTCAGGAAAGCTTGGCAGAATTGCCTCCAATTGTTACCCGTGAAATCGTATTAAATGGACTCGAAGAAGAGGCTGGTGTTAAGTTATTGCAAACTTTTAACCTAACAGCAACCCCAGAAGAACTCACACAATTAACCCAACGCTATCAAGGACACCCAAAAGCCTTACAACTCATCGCCGGCTTAATTAGAGATGATGACGAATATCACGGAAACATCGCCAAGTTTTTACAAAATAGAGACTGGTTACTCATTCAAGAAATAGAAAATTTCCTTGATCAAATTATCCACCGGCTGAGTGAAATAGAGTTAACTTGCCTCAGTCGAATTTCCGTTTATCAAACCTCAGAATACCCTCTAAATTACACCGGCATTATCGCTCAAATGCCAGAAATTAGCCGTTATGAACTCAAAGAAAACATCCTCCGTGCCCTCAAGCGTCGGCAACTACTTTATTATTATCCAAAACAAGAATCCTACCGGCTTCCTCCCCTCATCCAAGAAAAAGCTTATCAAATATTATCTCAAAATCCAGAAAATCTCCGCACAGCACACCGCTGCGCTTACCATTACTTTTTAAACCTTCCTCTCAAACCAGAAACCGAATGGCAAACAATAGAAGATATTAAACCCCTCATCCACGCCCATTATCACGCTTATCAAGCACAAAATTGCCAAGAAGCCGCACAAATAATATCAAGAATCTATGAGTATTTGAGCAGTTGGGGTTATGAATTCGATCAAAACTGGACTTATTTATTAACAAAAACTCCCCAAAGAATCGCTAGGGATGAACAAACCCAGCAAATGCTTTGCGGAACTCCACCAGAGTTGTAGAGATTGCTTTATTTTATTTGTTACAAAAATTGATAATTGACTGAGAACGACTTTACCGGCAACCTCTTCAAAAAAACCGGCCCCTTTCCCTAAAAACTTGACTTAAATCAAAGACAATCCCAAAAATATCTGCCACCCTAGAAATATATCAAACAAACGTTAGGAGTTGGCAATGAATAACCCAACGGTGAACTTAGAAAAAGCCGGTGGTCATCAAGTGCTCGCCGCCGCCGGCAAAACAATTTTAAGACCAGGCGGACGCACCGGCACCGAACAATTATTCCGCTGGGCAGATTTCAAAGCCGGTGACACCGTATTAGAATTAGCCTCTAGTTTTGGATATAGTGCCATCGCCCTAGCACAACGCTTTAATGTACAGGTTGTAGGAGTAGAAAAAAACCCCGAAAGCGTCGCCAGAGCCAGAGCAAATATACAAGCAGCCGGCTTACAAAATCAAGTGCAAATCATCGAAGGAGACATCTTTGATTTAGACGCCCTAAACCAGAAATTTGACTGGGTTTTTGCCGAAGCAATATTATCAATGCAATCAGCACCCGGAAAAGCCAAAATATTAGAACAAATTCGCAATTGTTTAAAACCCGGAGGCAAATTTCTTTCCCACGAACTGCTCGCCCAAAACCACGAAGAAGAAATCCGCCAAGAATTAGGGCCCCTCGCCCACACCAACACCACGCCGATTTCTGAAAACAACTGGAGGGCACTTTATGAACAAACCGGCCTCAAAGTAGAACAACATAAAACCGGCCCCATCGCCTTACTAAATCTTCCTCAAAACATCAAAGACGAAGGCATCTTACCCACCCTAAAAATTGTGTGGAACGTCCTAACAAAACCAGTTATCCGCAAACGAGTTCTCACGATGCGGCGCGTTTTCAAAAAGTATCAAAACGATTTAGGCTACATTGTCTTATGTGCCGTTGCTGAATAAAGTTTTTATCAAATTTTCAAAGGAGTTAACCATGACTGCTAAAACCCTAGAATCCGGTTCATTAACTCTCAACTTAAACGAACAAATAGAATATCCCACAGGCGGAGTATTAAGCAAAGTAATTGCCAAAACCTCTAACTGCCAATACACCCTATTTTGCCTAGCCGCCGGCACCGATATTTCTGAACATACCGCCGCCCGAAATGCCACAGTCCACGTCATAGAAGGCCGAGGAATATTCACCTTAGAAGGCCAAGAAATCGCCCTAGAACCCGGTGTTTTTATCTTCATGCCGGCCCACGCCCCCCACGCCCTCAAAGCCCAAGAAAACCTAGCATTCTTGCTCACGCTTTCTGACAACACACCCGCTGTTAATTCGTAGCTATTTCTGCTGGAAAATACCCATGCAAATCTTCCTTGTTTGGAAAAATTTTAGGCAATTTTATTGAATTAACTTTTATAGGGGGTTTAGCTAAGCATTTCTCAAATCGACAGCTACCAACTACCTATAAAAAAATTTACCCCATAGCTACCGGCCAAAAAAAGCGCCTCGGTAGCTTTTATTGTCCTAAAAAAAATCTTACCAACCTCAGCATTTTTAACACAAAACTGAAAATTTTATCAGCCAAAAATGAATAAAATCTTAAGAAATGTTGAAAAGCCACACAAAAGCTTTTGAAATAGCTACTAATAAGTTGATGGGGCTGCAAATCATGCAGTCAAATTCGCAACAATTTAACAAAATGTAAAGACGAGAGCCATAAATTAAGGAGGTTTGCCAATGGCAAATACCACAGTTATTGACACCGGCACAGCCAGCCCATCGAGAAGGCGACAACTAAGTTTGCCGGTGTGGTTAGTATTAATTTGTATCGTGGCATTTACAGTCTTGCTGATAGCCGGTGCAGCCATTTGGAAAAACGCGCCGCCGGTGCCGGAAACGATGCGTTCTCCAGCCCAAGAAATCGTCTTGACGAAACAAGAAATACAAGCCGGTCAAGAAACCTATCTCGCACGCGGCGGACAGCATATTGGTAGTATTTGGGGACACGGAAGCTATCTTGCACCCGACTGGACAGCAGCCGTATTGCACCATTGGGGATTAGCAACAGCCGGAGTTTTATATAACAACAACCCCAACTTTACACAGCAAGATTTAGAAGCCTTACCGGCCCCCCAAAGAGCCAGCCTACAAGCCCAAGTAAGCGAACAATTTAAAACCAATAGATACGACCCAAAAACCCACGAATTGCTGCTTACCGAAGCCCAAACCGAAGGCTTAAAACAAGTCTTCGATCAATACAACACCCTGCTAACTTATGGGTCATCAATTCACTCAATCCCGCGAGGTTGGTTCAAAGACGAAACCCAAGTTCGTAACGTCACCGGCTTCTTTGTATGGACAGCATGGGCAGCCGTAGCCAACCGGCCAAATGCACCCTTTTCCTATACCGCAAACTGGCCCCATGATGACTTAATTGGCAACCAACCCCCCGGTCAATTTATTATCTGGTCAATTGTCTCCGTCATCATTTTAATTGGCGGTACCGGCATCTTTTTGTTTGTTTACCTAACCCAAGAAGATCCCGACGACATACAACCAGTCCCCGCCCGTCCAGCAGTGAGAATTCCTACCCCCAGCCAAAAAGTAACCTCCCTATTTTTTGGCGTAGCAATGGCACTATTTTTAGTGCAAATTCTCATGGGAATGTTTACAGCCCACTATGCCGTAGAAGGCGAAGGATTTTATGGAATACCGATCATAAACTTCTTACCCTACGCCGCATCTCGGACATGGCACCTACAATTAGGAATTTTTTGGATAGCAACTTGTTGGTTAGCAGCAGGCTTATATTTTGCCCCTCGTTTTGGCAACTTTGAACCAAAAAATCAAGCCCTTGGCAATAGCGTTTTGCTCATTGCTTTAACCGTCGTTGTTGTTGGTTCAATGATTGGAACCTGGGAAGCAATTACCGGCGTTTTAGACATCAAAAACAGCTTTTTGTGGGGACACCAAGGCTATGAATACATCGAATTAGGGCGAGTTTGGCAAATCTTGCTAATTATCGCCATGACTTTTTGGCTGTGGTTAATGTATCGTGCCTTTAAACCGGCCCTCGTCAAAGAAAAAAATCCCACCGGTTTAAGTCACTTTTTCCTCTACAGCGCGATAACAATTCCCCTCTTTTATTCCATTGGTTTAGCCTACACCAACCACACCCCCTTAAGCATTGCCGAATATTGGCGCTGGTGGGTAATTCACCTTTGGGTAGAAGGCTTTTTTGAAGTATTCGCCACCGTTGTCATTGCCTATTTGTGTAGTGAACTCGGTTTCCTGAAAAAATCCTCAGCTTTACGCGCCACATACCTAACAACAATTTTGTATTTAGGTAGCGGAGTCATTGGCACATTGCACCACCTTTATTTTTCCGGTACGCCCACATTTATTGCAGCCATAGGCTCAGTATTTTCGGCTTTAGAAGTGGTGCCATTAACATTGATTGGGTTTGAAGTTCTCAAGACCTTAAAACTCTCCCAAGAAGCCGAAGGATTTTATCGTTGGCCGTTGCGATTTTTCATGGCTACTTGTTTTTGGAATTTAATCGGGGCCGGTATTTTTGGCTTCTTGATTAATCCCCCCATTGTTCTCTATTATTCCCAAGGTTTAAACACCACACCCATTCACGCCCACTCAGCTTTATTTGGAGTTTATGGCTGTTTAGCCTTGGCATTGATGTTGTTTTCGCTGCGGGAATTTGTGCCAGAAAAAGCCTGGAATGAAAAGCTATTAAACTTTTCCTTCTGGTGTATAAATGGCGGTTTAATTGGGATGTTAATTTTTGGATTAATTCCCAATGGTTTCTATCAACTAGCGATTTCAATTAATCATGGCACATGGTATGCTCGCAGTGCCGAAGTGATTAGCAGTCCTTGGATGCGTTGGACAGTTTGGCTGCGTATTCCGGGGGATATTTTGTTTGCAATTGGTGGTGTAGCGATGTTTTTCTTTACGGTAAATGCGATTGTTGCAATCTTTCGCTTTCCCGTTCAAACCTCAAAACAAGCAGAATTAAAGCCGGTGGAATAACACCAAAACAGATAGTTACTCACGAAGATTTGATCTAAAAACAAGCCCGCCAATAGCGGGTTTTTTTTGCAAGGAAATAGCAGGGTAATGGGCATAAATCACCCTTGCTGTCTTCAAAATTTCAGAACGCCTTATCCCGTTAGGGCTAGATTCTATTGCTTCGCGTACTATTAAATCAACTTTTCTGCCAAAAATATCGTCTAACTCTTGCTGCATTGTGACATGAGAAAGCAACCCCCACCTTTGTAGGATTCCAACGAAACTTTACCGCAAATACCCATCAAAATACCCAACCTTTAAAAATCCTGGTAGTAATAAATATGTAGTGATTAAATATTTATTGGCTCAAAACATAGTTGTAATGATGGATAAAATACCAAATAGCACCAATAGGGTTTTCTAACTTTTTAGAAAATGAAAGAGTTTTTCTTCCTAGACGTGAAACACGTTGGCGCAAAGTATTATTAAATCTTTCAATGTGATTAGTTTTTCCACTGTCTTTCCCAACTGGCTGATGGCGAGGGATTGGAAAAATACAAGCATATGCAGCCCAAAAATCTGTATAGCAAACAGCACATTGTCGATATACAGCAGGTAGAGAATTCCATAATTGTTTGGCTCCTTCTTCGCTACGAACACCAATATAAACACCAATAATTTCTCTGGTCTCTCTATCCATTGCTAACCACACCCATTGCTCCTGATCTTTGCAATCTACAAATGACCACAGTTCATCACATTCAACATTCAATCTGACTTTTTTTTAGGTTGGACCTTTACTGTGCGTTCGATTGAGGCATATTTATTATTTACCTAATCTTGATACATTTTTGAGAAACATCCGTAGTTCTGGCTATACCAGCCAAAGAAATCTTCTCCAAAAGAAGTCGCTCGATTAAATATGATTGTTTGTGAGCTAATTACTTTGTTGGTCGGATTTTCGACAAATTGGCGACCGCAACTTTGACATTTGGATTTTGGTTTTTTATTATGAATTCTACCATTTTTCACTATGTGATTTGAACCACAATCAGGGCAATTTGGTCGTGAGGGTAGCATATTATATGACTAAACTAATATTGGCAGATCCCAAGGATTTTAGCAAGAGTTACTTATGATAGCATAACTGTAATTCAATTTCCATTCCAGCGCGTAAAGAAATATTAGAATCCAAAAGTTTGATTGTGGGAGTTATAAAATTATTCTATGTATTCAATTACTGTAATTAAAATTCACTACATATTTATCACTACCAAATCCGTTGTGAGTTTATCTCGGTTTTTGGGAAAATTGCAGCAATAAACGCACTTTTTTCATTATAACCGATAAGTCATCAATTTATTTATTTTTCATTCCTTAGTAATCTTGATGAGATCCGCATAAAAGTCCAAGAAATTTTGGTATCCAACACTTCTCGTGTAATTGGTTTCCTCACCGGCTGGTCTTGGATTTTACATTTTTTATCTCTATCACATCTTTTAAAAAATGGTATTATCTCTACAGGATAGACCCGCGCTTTAAACCTTACTCAAAGGTGCTGGACAGTTTTGCTTTCCCTAAAAAGACTCAGCCTATTGTTTTGTCGGTTGCCTTCCCAATTGAAAATTTTTTGAAAGATGGTAAGCCTGAAATTGTCGAGCGTAAAGGGCGCCGGTCGCTTAATAAAACTAAAAAGCACCTCTGACTGAGAAGATTTCAAAAAGCTATGGGAGAATCACCCAGTGAAAAGGCTTCTGGGGACAAGGAGGAACGTAGCATCATTCATGGTAGCAGCCTTTGCCCAAAGGCTTTTTGGCAGGGGATTTATGTCAGAATTGAGCCGGTTAGAAGTCGCCCACAAGGTAGCCGGTTGATTACAACAACAGATTTAGACGGCAACCCCACCATCAAACCAATCTGCCAGCATTTAGGGGAAATTTACGACTTTAAGAAATCAAACGGCGTGCCAATTCGATTGATTAGGTCAAACCTTGCTCGCATTGCGTGCCGGCATTTGTTCCGAGCGCTGGTGTCGGAAGTTTGCGGGGTACAGGAAGAGTAAAAAGTTAGCGGGCCAATTAAGGCTCGTTTTTTAATTGGGGGATAAAACCGCTAGACTAAAAGATGAAACAAAAAAAATTAAAAACGTAGATGAAATAAGGAGTGCAAATGTGGCGAAATCCGCTAAATGTCTGCTAATTGGCTCAACAGAGGCTTACAGTGGCAAATCGGCCACCATTGTAGGTATCGCCCATCATCTACACTCCAAAGGCATAGAAATTGCCTACGGTAAACCCCTGGGAACTTGCCTCAGCCAGAAAGAAAATGGCGTTGATGAAGACGTGCGCTTCATCTCCAAAACTTTAGACCTACCAGAGAACCGGCTCATCTCTCCTTTAGCCTTTTTAGATGAAGCCACTATATCAAAACGCCTTCACAACGAAGACACCACCTGCTACTCTCAAACTCTCAAACAAAGCATTCAACTCACCGATCACACTTTGGTACTCCTTGAAGGCGGAAGCACCCTCGATGAAGGCATTCTCTTGAACTTGTCCCTCGTCGAAATTTCAGAAGTCCTCGAAGCGCCGGTGCTTTTAGTCGCTCGCTTTAAATCAGCCCTCACTACCGGCGTGGTTTTAGCAGCCAAACAACGATTAGGCAAACGTCTACTAGGAGTCTTCCTCAACGACATCCCCCCAGATCAAGTAGAAACTGCCCAAACAGTCGCAAAACCCTTTCTCGAATCTCGCGGAGTCCCCGTCTTGGGCATCCTCCCTCGAAGCGGTTTACTGCGAAGTGCCAGCGTCCATGAACTAGCCCACAGACTAAAGGCTGAAGTTTTGTGTCGGCCTGACCGTTTAGATTTAATGGTAGAAAGCTTGACAATTGGGGCAATGAATGTTAATGCAGCCATTAAATATTTTTCTGAACGTCGGAATATGGCAGTAGTCACCGGCGGCGACCGATCAGACATTCAAATGGCAGCCCTCGAAAGCAACACTCAATGTCTTATTCTCACCGGCCACATTGCCCCAACACAAATGGTACTCACGCGCGCCGAAGAACTCGAAGTACCCATCCTCTCCGTTGATCTCGACACTCTCACCACTGTAGAAATCATCGAACAAGCTCTAGGTCAAGTCCGCCTCCAAGAACCGATCAAAGTTCATTACATGATTCAACTCATGGGCGAACATTTTGACACAGACCGGCTGGTGGCGTTGCTTGGACTAGAAACTGCTCTACCGGCACGGTAATTTTTGCTCTGACAGAGGACACATAGGTATTTTTCTCTGCGTCCTCTGCCTTTTTCTGTCTTTAAAACAAAGTTATCTCCAACATCAATGAAAACCCATCGGCACCACCCCAGGCAAACCCAACCGGCACACCGGCTCGTCATTCAGCCTCGACACCTCAAAAACTCACACTTCACTGCTATTTTCTAGCCCATTAAACACCACTGTTAATATCCATCCTTTCTCTGGGTTTTCTGCATCGGCTGCATAGATGGGTTCGGTTGGATATGAGTTTTCTGGAAGGTTGGCTTCTGTGAGGATGCCGGTTTGGTGGTCAAATCTTGCAATGCTTCCGTAAAGCGTCGGTTTTTTAGTTTCTGGGTTAACCTGGAATCTTAGAATACTAGAGAGAATTAACACCCCCACAATTAGATGAAACTGTACGGTTCTTTGCTCAAATCTACCTACCAGAAGTGTTGGAAGAGATGGCCAAAAATCAAGCTCCATCGGCACCACCGGGGCACCATCGGTATCTCCACCGGCACCACCGACCTATTCGGATGAGGATATTGAGTGGGGATGCCTAATGATGCGGTTGTTTGCTTCTGAACCCTGGGACTATGCTCAATCTTTGGCTCAGATATTGGATGACTGGGGGACGGATTATTTAAGCCTGGTATGGCGGAAATAAGGAATTTGTTTGGCCGGTTCTTAAAAGCGTTTGCTTGGAATGTCTGTAAACAAATGGCGCTTATTGTTGGTTTAAAAAATAAAGCCTAACCTCCATTAAACTTACACCTAAAGATTGGGGTGTATTGATAACGCAGCACCTAAGATCACAGGGAAAGACGCTCGGTATCCTGAAAAGCTGAAGCCAATAACCGACTGTTAAAAGGCAAGGTCAGCAACAAACAATCCCGTTTTCAAAAAGCAAATTAATAGGAGCATCGATTCATGTATAAAACAAAAGCCTACTCCGCTGCCGGTGCAACATCGCCACTGTCCTACAGCACAGTTCAGCGACGCGATCCAACCGAACACGATGTACAGATTGAGATTCTTTTCTGCGGTATCTGCCACTCTGATGTCCATTCGGTGCGTAATGAGTGGAGCGATTTCGTATCTACTACCTACCCAATAGTCCCCGGCCATGAGATTGTCGGGCGTGTTACTCAGGTCGGTTCGGCAGTAACAAAATACAAGGCAGGGGATCTCGTGGGGGTTGGCTGCATGGTTGATTCAGACCGTACTTGCCCCCATTGCAAAGCTGGCTTTGAGCAGTTTTGCCAAAATGTAATCTTCACTTACAACTCCCCAGACAAGCACAAGACTGCTCCCGTCACATACGGGGGCTACTCTGATAGCATTGTTGTTGATGAAAGCTTTGTTCTGCGCGTTCCCGACAATCTCAATCTCGCCGGGGTGGCGCCGCTCCTCTGTGCTGGAATTACAACGTACTCGCCCCTGCGCCACTGGGGCGTTAGCGAGGGCAAAAAAGTTGGTGTAGTCGGTTTAGGTGGGCTGGGTCACATGGGTGTGAAGTTTGCCCATGCGTTCGGGGCCCACGTTGTCGTTTTCACTACCTCGCCCGGCAAAAAGGAAGACGCACTCCGCCTCGGTGCCGATGAAGTGGTGGTTTCTCGCAATGCTGAGGAGATGCAGAAGCACGTTGGCAGCTTCGATTTCATCCTTGATACCGTCTCCGCCAAGCACGACATCAACGCCTACCTCAACCTGCTGCACCGCGACGGCAATATTACTCTGGTCGGTGCACCGGAGAAGCCTCTGGAAGTCGCAGCATTCAGCCTAATCATGGGCCGGCGCAGTCTCTCTGGCTCTATCATTGGCGGCATTGCTGAAACCCAGGAGATGCTCGACTTTTGTGGCGAACATAATATCACTGCTGATGTCGAAGTTATTCCCATCCAGAAGGTTAACGAAGCCTACGAACGACTGCTTAAATCGGATGTGAAGTACCGCTTCTCTATTGACATGGCTTCTCTGAAATCTCAATAACCAGGTTTTGATTAACTATGTAATCCTGGGTTTGAGTTTGATTGTGGGGATTTGGACAAACTTTAGATTTGTCTAAATTCCATGTTTTTAATGCTTTTTTAGGCGTTGCATCGTAGAGCGGAGGTAAAGCAAAGGCAAGTTCTTATGGGCTGTGCTGATTGCGCCCGCCACAAACTTGGCAAGAATGGGCATCATAATGGCAAACAAAACTACTTGTTTTGTCTCACTCCGTCGCTCAATGGAATGGGGTTATGAAGGCGTGCAAAACGAACCAAAGATTACTATTTCTTCCTCTATGGCCGGTATTTGACATCGCTCGAAGACACTGGTTAAAACTGGTGGCTTATATCAGAGGCTAATGTCGATAGGAAATGCGCGGTTCTTCTGCCGGCCAGGATAATTGGCTCTTGAAAAATTTACAGTTTGACTGAGTAAATGGTATAATCAAATTTAATAAAATTAGCAAAAAATCAACCTATGAAATTAAAAGTTACGGAACACAGATTCCTTTGGATAAAGAGTTTCTGGCCGATACAAATTTTCTAAAGTTTCTTTCTTTTTGGTATCAAAAGTAATAATAAAATTGTCTTCTTATCTATATTTTACCTTAAGTCTACCAATGTTTTTAAATTGATGATCCCGATTTTTAGTAGTTTTTATTGTTGGCTTTTTTTGGGCTTTCTTTTTCACATATCCATGCTTTTTTAATAATTTGGCAACTAAGGGGATACTAATGGTAAAACCTGCTGCTCGTAGTCCAGAAGCTATTTCTTTATGCGTCAAATTTGTCCTGATTAACTTATTAATTGGGTCTCCGGCAGCGTGTTATTTGAAAACTTCTAAAAATGCTACATCAATGCCGCTTTGAGTAGACAAAATACTTTTTCTTACCCCTACGAATCTTTCTGATTCTGGAACTATTGAGTGTCTGGTTGTCCATTTTTTCGTGCATCTTCTATTCCCTTGACGATAGTATTTCGACTGCCTCCCAAAAGTTGCATTATATAGCTAATTCCACCCCATCCTAATTTTTTAGCTTAAGAAAGCTGCATACCTTCTTTTATCGTTTTCTGATAATAATTTATAATTTTTTTTTCATTTATGACTCAATTGAACTAGAATAAAACATGGATTTAAAAGTAAATTAGGATAGTTAAGTAGAAAAATCCGTTGTGAGTTTATCTCGGTTTTGGGGAAATTTGCCAAAAACGTACTTTTTCCATTAGAACCGATAAGTCATCAATTTATTTATTTTTCATTCCTTAATTGATAACGCTTAATAAATATGACTAAATAGATAAAACTAAACCCCCAAAACCTCCCTATGGAAACACCCACCGAAAAAACCTTCATCACCGAACATACCGCCAAAACCATAGAAATACACGACCCCAACAACCTCAATACAGCCCTAACAAAACTTGGCCTTAAACCTTCAAAGCCCGTCCTCGTCCTCGTCGGCGGAGCCAAAGGCATCAGCGAAACCGATATGGAACGCCTGCGCTCACAATTTGTGGAAGTCATCGCCCCCATTGTCGAAGCCCAAAAAGCCACCATTATAGACGGAGGCACCGATGCCGGAGTTATGCAATTAATCGGTTACGCTCGCGCCCAAAACTCTGCCACATTCCCCCTCATCGGCATTGCCCCCGCCGCCAAAGTCGCCCTCCAACCCGGCCAACCGGGAACCCCCCTTGAACCCCACCACACCCATTTTCTCCTGGTTCCCGGCACCCACTACGGCGATGAATCCCCCTACATTGCCCGTGTAGCAAGCCTTTTAGCCTCCTCCTCCCCTTCCCTTACCCTCGTAGTCAACGGCGGCGAAATCACCTACAAAGATGTAACAGAAAGCCTCAACGTAGGCCGGCCCGTCATCACCCTCGACGGCACCGGACGCACCGCCGACCAACTCGCAGCCGCCTTGCGCGGCGAAGACACAGACATTCGTGCCAAAAACTTAGTCAAAACCGGCAACATCAAATCAATCAACCTCCTCGATGGTTCAGCCTCCCTTGCCGCCACCCTTCAAAAAATGCTTTCCTCATAAAAAGACCGCTTCAACATCACCGGCCGGTTTAACTTCCAAGGCAACAATTTAGTTTTTGTCCTAGTTAGCGGTAGTGACGAATTCGCAATCAGCCAATACTATTAAAACTCAATAGACCTAATAATTATGGCTATTAAAAACCAGGCCGGTTTCCTTCAGAAAAAAAACACTTCCTACCGCAAGCTCCGCTCATTCCAACTTTTCACTATTAGTTAAACCGCTGCGCCGGCCCCAGCCAAAAGATAAACATTATTAAAGAATTCAACAGGAAAAATAATGAAAAAAAAGACTTCCTCTAGCAGCCGGTTCAAGCAAGAAATGAGCGAAATGATCGATATTCTTGAGTTGAACGACGTGCAAAAGCGGTTTATGAAATCCCGATGGTTAGATCAGCTAACCTGGCTTTCCAGTCGGGCAAAATATTCTCAAACTTGGTACTACCGGCTCCGCATGATGACAATCGTTGGCGGTGTCATCATCCCCGCCTTAGTCAGCCTCAATATTAACGACAGCAAACTCAGAGAATCCCTTGTCTGGCTCACCTTCGGACTCAGCCAAGCCGTCGCCATTAGCGCCGCCGTCGAAGAATTCTTTCATTACGGCGAAGGCTGGCAATTCTTACATTCGATCCATCAATATGTTATTCTCGCCCAGAACCCTATCTATCTTAATCGCTCATACTTTGCTTTCATTGAGCAGGAGAAAGTTCTTAGCATTTAAAACTTCTACTTCCTTTCCACCCAGCATCCAATTTACTACAATCAGAGATACTTCCGGCTTCCAATCTCAATATAGCATATTATTTTAAGAATCTTTTCTTATAGCATTTGCTATTATTCTTGATTTTATTCAAATTATTTGTACATAAAGGATAAAAGCTAAAAATATGAATAAGAAAGCATTTTTCGTAAATAATCACTAATCTTTTAAAACGGTAGTTACTATCAGCAAAACTATCCACACACCTATTACTTTTTGCTGAAATTTCGCAAATATCCTCGATCCGCAGGGCCATCTATATGACGATTTCGCAGGCAACACACAACAATCAAACGCTAAATAGCACCGTTGATCGCTATGCTCTAGTGTTGGAAAAAATAGAAATGCTCTCCGCTTCCAAAACATTGCCCTCTCCTGAGCAAGTGCTAGAAGTTTTAATCGCACGCGATGCAGTCGCCGAAATACTCAGTGCCGGTCTATCAACAAACACCCAAACCCTAGCCTTCATTATTGAGCTTGATGAACATTTAAAAAAACACCAAGTGATAATCGCAAAGGCCGGCAAACTCGATGAATGGCGTAAAAGCTTACACCCCCCCGATACAGCTTGGTGGTGGTTTTTTGAAGATCCTAAAGAAATTCATCCCTGGGATCGCTGGGATTGGCTATGGGAGGCTCTGACGGCGGTAGCACTGGTTCTCTCTGGTAGCTATATGCTAAACACTATGCAAGCTTTTTCCGTTGGCGGCTTGGGAGTAGCAGAAACCTTTGGTACCCTTACACAAGCGGCTGGGTTAGCACTGGTTGGCAAAGGCGCACCAACAACTGATGGAAAACAAAAAGTAAAAGGCGGTTTGAAAAAATCCCCAACAAGAATAAAAGTTTGCTTGACGGGTGCCGGTGGGCAAATTGATTCTCCCAGAAGTCGAGTTTTCAACCGGCGCTTACTCTAGGTCATCAAACAAATTGTCAGAGTTTGAGCAATCAGATTTGATGACGATTTCCGCCTCTACTACCTTCTTAATCAAATCAAGACAATATATGTCGAGGGTGCTTATCTGTTTAATGATTTCGTCTGTTAATTCGAGTTTGGTTGGGTGCATGGTTGTCTATAAATAAATTTCAGTGAAACATCGAAATTAACAGAAAGTTAAAGGGCAATAAAAAGTTCAAACCAAGCACTGATTTCTGGAACAGAAGTTAACGCAGGGAGAAAAATATAACACTCTCCAGTCGAGA